>JAWKYB010000009.1 GCA_041396705.1 Alphaproteobacteria bacterium | reverse complement strand
GGTCTTCCGCCGGCAACGCGTTCCACAGGTCGGCGTTGATGCAGACGCATTCCGGACTGATCAGGTGCTCGGACAGCGAATAATAGCCGGCGACTTCGAAGTGGCCGGTGGACTCGTAAGACGGCCAGTTGTTCTCCGCGCCGTCGACCACGCCGGTCTGCAGCGACTGGTAGACCTCGGCGAAGGCCATCGGCGTGGCGTTGCCGCCCAGCGCCTCGATCATGCCGACGAACAGGTCGTTGTTCATCACGCGGACCTTCATGCCGTCGAGGTCGGCCGGCGTTTCGATCGGGTGCTGCGAGTTGTAGAACGAACGGGCACCGCTGTCGTACCACGCCAGGGCGACGATGCCCTGCTCTGCCATCGCCGCGCTGATCTCGTCGCCGATCTCGCCGTCCATCACCTTGTGCATGTGCTCGACATTGTCGAACACGAAGGGCAGCGAGACCACGTTGGTCGCCGGCACCACCGGGCCCATCGGCCCGAGGTTGAACTCGCCGAATTCGATGGCGCCCAGCCGGACCTGCTCGATCGCGTCCGGCTGACTGCCGAGAACGCCGCCATGGTAGTTCTGGGCGGTGATGCGGCCGTCGGTGCGCTCCGCGATCATCCGGGTGAACGCGTCGAGCGCGATCGAGACGGGATAGTCCTCGACGTGGATGTTCCATCCGCGCCATTCGGCCATGGCCGGGGTCGATGCGCCGGTCGCCACCGCCAATGCGGCCATGCCCAGCCGGGTTCTCGCGCTGATCGGCATCGCTTTTCCTCCCAATGATGCAATTCGGTCCGTTTCGTATTGTGTTGCCATGTTGTCCTACAACATGGGACCGAACAAGCGGATTCAGCCGGGCGCCGCCGGCCCGGCGCGGGTCGCCGCCAGCAGGCTGTAGCGATGGCGGCTGTTCTCCAGATGCCGGCTCATCGCCCGGCGCGCCTGCTCGGGCTGGCCCTTGGCGACGGCCGCGAAGATCGCCTCGTGCTCGGCCTCGACCCGTGCCAGGAACGCGTCGTCGGTCTCGGTTTCGACACGATAGAGGTTGATCCGCGCGTGCGGAATGATCCCCGGGCCGAGCTGGTCCATCAGCGCCATGAAATAGGGATTGCCCGCCGCCTCGGCGATCGCGCGGTGGAAGTCGTAGTCGGCCGCGGCCAGCCGCTCGGGACTGGTCTGCGCCTCGCCCAGCGCGGCGCGCGCCGCGCCCAGCCGCCGCAGGGCGGCATGGCTACGCCGCTGCGCGGCGAGCGCCGCGATCGCGGGCTCGAGACTGCAGCGGAACTCGACCAGGTGCAGCACATCCTCCAGCGTCGCGGCGTGGAACGCGCCGGCGGCGCCGACCGACGGCCGCTCCATCACGAAGGCGCCGCGGCCCTGCACGGTCCGGACGAAACCGTGGGCGCGCAGGCCGGAGATCGCCTCGCGGACGACGGTGCGGCTGACGCCATAGGCGTCCGCCAGCTCCTTCTCGGTCGGCAGCCGGTCGCCCGGCGCAAGCTCTCCCGCGCGGATCCGGGCAGCGAGCTGCTCGACCAGCTGGCTGGCAAGCGTGCGTTTCCGCTCCAGAGCCATCGCGTCCCACTGTCACCTGCCGCGCCCGCGACCGCATGGAGCGGTCCCGGACCGTTTCAGCTTATATGACAACCAGACAAATGATAAGGCCCCGCGGGAGCGGACCCGTTGCCGACCGGGCGATGCCGTCGGTGCAGCGGTGTCAGAGCGTCGGCTCGAGAAACCGGATGTCGAGCATCACGAACAGGCGCCGCGTCCAGATGTGGAAGCCGGTCAACGGCTGCCTGTCCCCGATCGTCGGCAGGGCGGCGCGCGATTCGATCACGACGACCGGCATTCCGGCCGCCTCCGTCACGCTTATCGCGGATACGGTCACGTCGCCGCGGAACTCCAGCAAGGGCATGCGGTCGGTCATCGCCTGTCGCGCTTTCTCTGCCGCCGCCGCATCCGCATAGACCAGCATCAGCCGGCTGACCGCCTGGCCGCCGTCGACGGCCCAGGCCGCGCCGAGCGCCTGGAACTCCGGCAACTCGGCATCCGCCGGCCAGCCGCTTTCCGGCACGTTCATCACCGAGCGCAGGACACCCGGATGCAGGCCCCACAATGCGACGAGCCGGCCAGCCGTCGCTTCGGCCACCTCGATCAGGGCCGCCGCCTCCGGCAACGCGGCGATGGCGCCGCCGTGGCCGTCGGCAGCGGCGATGCCGTCGTCGATCGCAGTGTCCGCGCCGAGGATGGCGACATGGTCCGGCGCGACCAGCGCAAGGCTGCTGCCGGACAGCGGACCGCGCCAGGCCGCGTCCTCGGGCACCCAGACCGGGATCTCGCCGGGACCGAGGCGATCGGGCGCGCCGAGCGCCGCCGAAACCGCCGCGGTGTCGGCCAATGCCGGCCCGACCAGCACCGAGCTGCTGCCCGACGGACGGCCGAAGCCCCTTTCGGCGATGGCGTCCACCCTCAGGACGTCGAGCCCGAGCAACGCCAGCGGCGCCTCGTGCATGTCGTAGCGCAATGTGGCGATGGCCTGCGGCGGAACCGGCATCAGCGTGACCACGCTCACGATCGCGCGCATCGCCTCGCTGCCGGCATCGTCCCGCGTCGGCCAGGTCTGCGGCCATTCGACGCCGAGCGCCTGCCGCAGCAGGGCGATGTCGACGACGGAAAATCCGCCGGTCTCCTTCGACCAGTCGGTCGCAGGCAGGCGCTCGAGCAACGCGGCGACGGTCGACTCGTCGTCGCTGCTGAACAGTCCGGCCTGCCCGCTCGATGGAAGCGACGACAGGGCGAACGCAGCCAGGGCGGGAACGAGGGCACGCAGTCTCATCATCGCAACGCTCCTGTCACGGGCGAGTTCACTCCGCGGCTTGGGCCGCGCTCGGCCGGTGCTGCGCATAGAGCGCCGGCCTGCGCTGGGCGGCAAGGTCCCAGCGCTTGCGGACGGTGGCGACCAGCGAAAGGTCGAGGTCGGCGCGCACCAGCGTGTCCTCGTCGCTGGCCTGGGCGGTGACGACGCCCCAGGGATCGACCGTCATCGACCGGCCGCAGAAGGCGATGCCGCTGGCCGGGTCGGTGCCGACCTGCCCGCTGGCGATCAGCCACAGCTGGTTGTCGGTCGCCCGCGCCCGCAGCAGGAACTCCCAATGGTCGATGCGCGGGCTGACGAAGGCGGAGATGCACAGGATCGCGACGCAGCCGTCCAGCGCAAGCGCCCGATAGAGCTCCGGAAAGCGCAGGTCGGCGCAGATGGTGATGCCGATCCGCCCGAACGGCGTATCGACGGCGCACAGGCGGTCGCCCGGCGCAACCTTGCGCGACTCGACGATGCCCGGCGGGATGTCGACCCGGTGCGGCACGTCGAACAGGTGGGTCTTGCGGTAGAGCGCGGCGATCGCGCCGTCGGGGCCGATGACCGGCGCGGTATTGTGAAAGCGGTCGCCCGCCCGCTCGTAATAGGAGCCCGTCACCCAGAGCCGGTGGCGGCGCGCCCGCTCGGCCAGCGCCGCGCTGGTCGGGCCGGGAACGGGCTCGGCGTACGGCTCATGCGCGCGCTCGGCCTCGAAGCCGAGGCCGGTGAACAGTTCCGGCAGGACCACCAGCGCCGCGCCGGCAGCAGCAGCCCGGTCGATCATCGCGAGCGCCCTGTCGACATTGGACCGCTTGTCGGGCCCCGCCCGGAACTGGCCGATCGCGACCGGCAGCGTCGTGGACATCGGATTCTCCCGCTGGCTGCGGTCGACCATGTGCGGTTAACCATTTTTTGACAAGGCACGGCGAGGTTTGATTGAGATACTGACCCTCGATCTGCCGGCCGCGCGCCGGCGTTGTGCCGGCGAGCGGAGAGTCCCCCCGATGACCGCGGTCACCGAGTTCCGAGCTGCGATCGAAGCGACCCTTGACGGCGAGACGCTGGGCCCCGGCGATCCGGCGCGCCTGGCGCTGCGCATCCAGGGCGAGGCCCAGAAGATCGCACTGATGGCGCTGGACATGGCGGTGGAGATGGCCGGCGACCCGGCGATCGACCATGCAGAGGCCGCGCGCCAGTCCACGCTGCTGGCCGAAGAGACGGCGAACGCTGCCGAACGGCTTGCCGGCCGCATCGGGATCGTCGCCGCCATGGCCGGCCAGGGCTGAGCCCCGGCCCGACGGCGGCCCGCTCAGCAGGGCTGCTGGCCGAGATAGGCCCCGTCGACGTCATAGACCTCGCACCAGCCGGTCCCGCCGGATTCGCCACGCAGGATGTCCATCGTCATCTCGTGCTCGCGCTGCATCTGCGCCTGCCAGAAGGCGACCCATTCGGCCAGGCGCTGCTCGGTCAGCGGACCGTCGACGTCCGCGCCCGCGCAATTGACGAACACGGTCGCCTCGTCAACCACGCGCAATCCGCAGTCGCCATAGGTGGGATGGAACTGCTCGGCCGCAGCCGGCGAGATCGGCAACAACGCCAGTGCGAAAGCGATCGCAGCGGTGTGCAGGTGCATTGGCGGGCCTCCTTGCCTTGCGCATCGGTGCCAGTGTTCCCGGCCCGGTCGACCTAGGCAACAATTGCGGCGCAAGGATGGGTGCGCGCGGGCACCGCCGGGCAGGCCCCGGCGTCAGGCGGCCATCGCGACCCGGTTGCGGCCGCCGTGCTTGGCCCGGTAGAGCGCGGCGTCGGCCGCTTGCCAGAGCGCGGCGAGGTCGCGTTCGTCGCCGGGTCCGGCGACCGCCACGCCCACCGAAGCGGTGACCACGCCCGCCGGCCCGCCGCTGTGCGGGATGCCGCGCGCTTCCAGCGCGAGGCGCAACGTCTCCGCCCGCTGCCGCGCCTCGGCCTCGTCGCCGGCGGCGAAGACCACCGCGAATTCCTCGCCGCCGAGACGGAACGCCAGGTCCCGCTCGCGCCGCATGGTCTCGCGCAGCACCTGGCCGACGGCGGTCAGCACCGCGTCGCCCGCCGCGTGGCCGTAGGTGTCGTTGTAGGCCTTGAAGCAGTCCACATCGACCGCCACCAGCGCGAAGCAGCCGCCGTCGCGCCGGGTCGCGGCCAGCAGCGCGGGCGCCTCGGCATTGTAGTGCCTGCGGTTGTAGAGCCCGGTCAGCTCGTCGCGCAGCGACAGGTCGCGGTAGTGCAGGCTGTCGCTGATATCCTGCCAGATGACGGTAAAGCCGACCGTCTCGTCCTTGCGGCGCCGCGGCGAGACCACTGCCTCGGCCATCAGGCTGCCGCCGTCCTTGCGTTCGACCTTGAAGATGCCGCGCCAGGCCTGGCCGCGGCGGACGTCGTCCATCAGCGCGCGCAGGGCGGGCGGGCCCCCGGCGCCGTGCGGCGCGCCGACCTCGGCCAGCGACCGGCCGACCAGCTCGGCGCCCTCGAAGCCGGTGGCCCGGCACAGCGCGTTGGTCACCTCGAGGATGGTCGCGTTGCAGTCGAGATGCGCGCTCATCAGGTGATGGTCGAGGCTCTCGACGGTGCCCTGGACCTGCCGCACCCGCCGCCGCAGCTGGCAGGTCAGCAGCAGGGCCGGGCCAAGCGCCACGGCGCCAGCGCCGATCCCGGCCCACAGCCATGGCGAGGCCATCAGCGACTGCGCGTAGGGCACCCGAAACCAGCGTTGCCAGATCCGGTCGCGTTCCGCCGGCGCGATCGCGGCAAATGCCTTGTCGAGCGCCGTTGCCAGCGGTGCGTCGGCCGCGCGCACCAGCATGACCATCCGGTTTGGCGGCGGCAGCTCGCCGTTGATCCGGACGTTGGTGATCGCCTGCTCGGCGAGGAAATGGCTGATGACCGGCAGGTCGCCGACGTAAACGTCCCAGCGCCCGGTAGCCACGCCGAGCAGGCCGACATGCGGCGCCGCCACCTCGGCTTCCGCCTCGACCCCCTGCCTGCGCATCGCCTCGATCACCGGCGGCGTGCCGGCGACGCGCAGCCCGTCGAGCGCGCGGATGCCGCCAATGCGGGGCGCCGCCTCGGGCGTCACCGCGACCACGGGCACCTCCAGATAGGGCCGGGTCTCGACGGCGACGCCGTCGCGCACCTCGGCGTGGCCGGCCATGGCGGCGGCGACGAGGTCGATCTCGTGCTCGCCCAGCGCGGCCATGATGCGGGGATGGTCGCGATGGGTCCGCCGCACCAGGTCGAACTCGACGCCCAGCATGGCGGCGGCGGCCGTCAGATAGTCGGCGGCGACGCCCTGCAGCGGGCCGGCCTCGTCCTCGAAGAAGGCGACCGGCGCCAGGAAATCGGTGCCGACCCGCACCACCGGATGCTCGGCAAGCCACTGCCGCTCGCCGTCGCTCAGCGCCAGCCCCGCCGCCGCGTCCGGTGCCGCGTCGACCTGGCCCACTGCGACCGGGAGGGCGGACACCCAGGGCAGCGTGCAGAGCACCGCCGCGGCGATCCGGTTCCGGCGATTGCGACGAGGGGCGAGGGACTGCATTGCGAGCCGCTCCGATGGCGGGCAACGGCCGGGCCGCTGCGTTGAACGGTGCGCGACCTTGCCCGCGGCAAGGTGAACACGCCGTTAACCATGGTTGACGGCGATGGCCGCTGCCGCCCGCCGGCTCGCGGATTCGTGAGGCCGCGACGCATTGCCTTCCGGCGACCGGCGCGCACCATCCCCGCGGGGCGCGCCTGCCCCGCCAAACCGGCCAAACCGCAACCGGGCACCGACGCCATGGCCAAGCGGCCGGCCGCGCGCCGCGCTGCGGCCGCGTCGCACGAGGAGAGCACGATGATCCGCTTCTATTTCAACATGGCGCCGAACCCGATGAAGGTGGCGCTGTTCCTGCACGAGGCCGACCTCGCCTACGAGCCGATCGCGGTCGACACCGCCAAGGGCCAGCAGCACGAGGACTGGTTCCGCGCCGTCAATCCGAACGGCAAAGTGCCGGCGATCGACGACGACGGCACGGTCGTGTTCGATTCCAATGCGATCCTGCTGTACCTGGCCGACAAGCACGACAGATTCGCGGGCGCCGCGGCGGATCGCGGCGCCCTGCTGTCGTGGCTGTTCTTCATCGCCTCAGGCCTGGGGCCGTTTTCCGGGCAGTCGGTGCATTTCCGCCACGCCGCCCCCGACAAGCCGGCCTATGCGGTCAACCGCTATCTCTACGAGGCGAACCGTCACTACAAGGTGATGGACGGCCACCTCGCCGGCCGCAGCCACTTCGTCGGCGAGACCTATACGATCGTCGACATGGCCGCCTGGGGCTGGGTCGACCGCGCCACCGTCGTGCTCGGCGAGGGCGGCATCGACCGCTATCCCCACGTCAAGCGCTGGTTCGCCACGGTCGACGGGCGGCCGGCGGTCGCGGCCGCGCGCGCCATCGGCAAGGGCGTCGCCTTCAAGCAGGAGCGCGACGAGCCCGCCCTGCGCGCCCTGTTCCCGCAGAACTACGCCGCGATGCCCTGAACCGCCCCACCCCGACCCGTGCGCGGCGTCACAGCGGCCACGCTATCGTGCGGCCGTCGCCGCGACGCCGCCGCATCGGTGAACCGAACCCGCCCCAATTGCGACCCACCTGCACGGGCGGCGGCGAACGCAATGCCGCCCGGCAACGGTACGGCGACGGAGGGCGAGATGGACAGCGGCAGCATCGAGGAGACCTGGTTCGAGCGCCGCGACCGCGTCCCGCTGATCGTCGCGATTGCCGCCATCGCCCTGTTCCTGCTCGCCGGCTGCGGCGCGGAACGCATGTTCTGCGGCTCCGAGGCCCATGTCTGCGAGATGGAGGCGCACGTCGTCGATTAGCCGCATCGGCCCGGCTGCGCGAAAAACGTCACATCGCCGCGCGCCGGCGTCGGCTAGGATCGCTCGGTCGCCGACCGGGCGCCGTCGCGCCCGCACCCCGCCAGGCAGGCTCCCGCGAACCGAGCGAGGGCTGACCCATGTCTGCGCAACTGAGCTTCGCCACCGTCAACCTCTACAACCTGCAACGGCCGCGCCGGGCGACCCACCCGGGCACCGCGCCGCTGAGCGCCGACGAATACCGCGCCAAGCTGCGCTTCCTCGGCCTGGCGCTGCGCGCCGCGCGGGCGGACGTGTTCGGCTTCCAGGAACTGTGGGCCGAGCAGGCGCTGGACGACGCCTTCGCCGAAGCCGGACTCGCGGATGCCTACGACCTGATCTGCCGCGACGCGCCCGGCCCGGGCCGCCCGCAGGTGGCGCTGGCCGCGCGCAAGGGCATGATCCGGTTCGACGGCCGGCCGCGCAACGACGACGCCTGGTGGATCGAGGACTTGCCGCCGGAATTCGTGCTGAAGAAGCGGCGGACCATCGATGCGGTCGCCGTCAAGGTCAAGGGGTTCTCCCGGCCGGTGCTGTCCGCCGTCCTACAGCCCGAGCGCGGCCCGGCGATCCGCGCGATGGTGGCCCACCTCAAGTCCAAGCGGCCGGTGGAGCTGGACGGCGAGGAGGCCTCCGACCCGGCGCTGAAGCCGCATGCCGACGCCCTCGGCCAGGCGCTCGCGTCGATCCGCCGCACGGCGGAGTCGGCCGCGCTGCGGGTGATCCTGGAGCGGTCGATGGTCGGCAACGAGGTGCCGCACGTGGTGATGGGCGACCTCAACAACGGCTCGCTGTCGGTGTCGACCTCGATCCTGACCGGCAGCCCGCGCTACCGCCTGATGCAAAGCGCGCGCACGGTGTCCGGCCGGCGTGCCGACATCGGCCTCTATTCGGTCGAGCGGCTGATGCAATACCGGTCGCTGCGCCACACCGCCTATACCCACGTTTTCGAGGACGTGCCCGAGACGCTCGACCACATCCTGGTCTCGGAGGAGTTCTACGACCACTCGCCGCGGCGCATCTGGGCGTTCCGCGAGGCCGAGGTCTTCAACGACCATCTCAGCCTGGACCACGAACGCGGCCATATCGCTGCCCAGATTGCGGTCGATCCTGCCCGGACCATGTGGCCGACCGACCACGGCATCGTCCGCGCGACGTTCGAATTCCTGCCGTTCCGGGAGTAGCCTCGCATCGAATCGACGCCCGCCGTCGCGGCGGGCCCGTCACCGCTGCTGTCCGCGCCGGTCGGCCGACCGGCCCGAGGAAGGATCTGTGCATGTCCGCTCGTCTCGCTCTGCGCATGACGCTGGCCGTTGCGGCCGCGTCGCTGTCCGTTTCCGCCCATGCCGACAGCGCGGTCGATTGCGCCCAGGCCGCCGACCCGGCGCAGGTTGTGGCCGGCTGCACCGCCGTGCTGGACAGCGGCGACTGGAGCGGCACCAGCGCCGCCTGGGCCTACTACAACCGCGCCAACGCCTATGGCGACCTGGGCGATACCGACGCGGCCTTTGCCGACTACGACCGGGCGACCGCCCTCGACCCCTACTACACCGACGCCTACAACAACCGCGGCGTGCTGAACGCCGGCCTCGGCCGCAACGAAGAGGCAATCGCCGACTACAGCGCGGCGATCCGGGCCGATCCCGACAATGCGCTGGCCTATTTCAACCGGGCGATCGCGCACTACACGCTCGGCGGCTATCCGGACTCGATCGCCGACTACGAGGCCGCCCTGGCCATCGCCGAGGGCGACCCGGCGACGCCGGCCGACGACGTGGCGGCCTACAGGGAAGGCCTCGCCAGCGCGCAGAACGACTATGCCTGGGACCTCTATGTCACCGACAGCCGGCTCGGCGAGGCCCTGAAGCTGGTCGAGCTGGCGCTAGCGGTGCTGCCCGACCGGCCGGAATATCTCGACACCCGGGCCCACATCCTGAACGCCCAGGGCCATGCCGGCGCGGCGGTGGTCTCGTTCGAGGCGGCAATGGCGGCCGGCGGCGCCGACATCGTGCAGATCTACGAGGACGCGCTGGCCGGGCACGGCTACGACCCCGGCGCGGTCGACGGCAGCTACGACGCCGCGATGCGCGCGGCGCTGAAGGCCTGCGTCCGCGACCGCTGCCGGCTGGTCGAGTGACCTCGGATCCATCGCAACGGGAGACCCGATGACGAAGACGGAAAGCAAGGGCGAACGCGCCAAGGCGGCCGCGCTGGCCGACCCGGCCATGTCCACGCTGGAGCGCGCGCTGGCGTTCGCGGTGGCGGCCCATGCCGGGCAGCGCGACAAGAGCGGCGCGCCCTATGTGCTCCACCCCCTGCGCCTGATGCTGGCGATGGAGACCGACGAGGAACGCCTCGCGGCGCTGCTGCACGATACGGTCGAGGACTGCGAGGGCGTGGATTTCGCGACGCTGGCGGCGCTGGGCCTGCCCGACACGGTGCTGGCGGCGCTGCGGCTGCTGACCCACGACGACGACACGCCCTATGAGGACTATGTCCGCCGGATCAACGCCGATCCCCTGGCCCGCAGGGTGAAGCTGGCCGACCTGCGCGACAACATGAACGCCGCCAGGCTGACCCGCTTCGAGGCGAAGGATGCCGAGCGGATGACACGCTACGTCAAGGCGCACGCGCTGCTGAACGGAGACGGCTGAGCGGCCGCTGCCTCAGCGCAGCGCCACCGCCTCCAGCGACGGACTCAGCCCGTGACGGGCCAGGATGTCGCCGGACTGATCGAGACGGCGGCTGACCACGTCGAGGGCAGCCGCGGCGATCAGGTCGGCATCGCAGTCGTCGATGTCGAGCGCGGTCGGTACCGCGGCCAGCCGAGCGGCAAGGGACTGGCCCGAACGGCTTGCCGCCGTGCAGCTCGCCGGCCACGCGGTCAACTCGGCGTCGGTGTAGCGGAACACGATGGTATCGAAGGGAATGCCGATCCGCGCCGCCTGCTCCGCCCAGAACAGCTCTGCATAGGCATTGCCGCGGGCCTGGGCGATCTCGACGACCGCGCCGGGGTTGGAGGTGAAGATCGACAGATCGCTGGCGGCCAGCGAGGCGTCGCTGTCGATTGCCGTTCCGGAGTCGGCGATCAGGATCAGCGCGTGGGCCAGCCCGCCGGCGCCGGCCCGGCGCGCGACCAGCTCGCGCAAGGTGTCGGCGCCGGTGTTGTCGATGATGCCGCCGTCGCCGAGGTGCCAGTATTCCGGCGTCGGGTCGGCGCAGGAGCGCCGGGCCTGCAGGGTGACCGGCCCCAACACCGGCGGGAACGCGGCGGACGCGACGACGGCCAGCGACAGCGGCAGGTCGGCCGGCGTCGCCTGCGCGCAGTCCGGCCGGGAGAACGAGCTCGACCGCAACAGGGCGCTGGACAGCGGCGGGACGGGCCCCGCACGGTCGTCGAGCACGGTGTTGGCGAACACGAAACGGCGGCCGTTGTCGTAGCTGGCGGCATTGACCAGCAGCACAGGCTGCGGCGGCAGCGCACCGAAGGTAATGCCGTGCAGGAACTCGGCATCGAGCGCCTCCTGCAGCGAGGTGGCGCGACGGGTCGGGCTGGTGATGCGGCCGGGACTGGCGAGCTGGTTCAGCAGCATGGCGCCGGTGTAGTCGGCGCGCATCGCCCGCTGGAAATCTGCGAAATAGGCTTGGCGGCACACGCCACTGTCGCCGGTGCCGGGCGGACAGGCCGCGGCCGGCGGATTGACCGCATAGTAGGATGCGGCGAAGCCGCCGCCGGAGACGCTGGAGATGTGGGTGAGCCGGTCGGCGAGCCCGCGCCGGTCCAGCGCCTCGATCACCGCGGCCGCGAACACCGCCGCCCGGCTGCCGCCGCCGGACAGCGCCAGGCCGACCATGCCGGTGCCGGCGTCGCCGGCCGTCGGCACGCAGTCGGCGCAGCCGTCGGCGGCCTGCGGAGACCATGCGTAGTGGATGCGGTCCGGCAGGATGAAGCCGCAGCCACCGGCCAGCGATGCCAGCGCCAGCACCGTCGCCAGCCGAACGAGCCGGGCCATCGCCGTCATGCCAGTCCCTCCCGCATCCCCGATGTCCTGCCGCCAGCGTGCCGGCTGGCCGCGGCCTTGGCAAGCCGGGCCGGCGAAAGAAGATCAGGCGCCGGCGAAGAGCGGCTCCGGCAGTCCGCGCACGCCGGGACGGAAGGCGTGGATGCAGCCGTCGTCCGGGCCGGGCTTCCAGTCGGGGATTGCCTTGCTGCGGCTGAGGCTGGTCACGTAGAGCACATCGAGATCCGGCCCGCCGAAGCTGACCGAGGTCGGGTTCTCCATCGGCACCTCGACCACCCGGTCGACCCGGCCATCCGGCGCATAGCGCACGATGCGATGGCCGAACACCTGGGCGTTCCAGACGTACCCCTCGGCATCGACCGTGGAGCCGTCCGGCCGACCCGGCTGCTCCGCGAAGTCGGTCAGCTGCCGCATCCGGCCCAGCTGCGTGCCCGGCGCCGCGTCGTAGTCGTAGGCGACGATGCTGCGCTGCGGCGTGTCGGCGAAATACATGGTGGCGCCATCGGCGGTGAAACAGGTCGAGTTGGCACAGACGATGCCGCCGTCGACCAGCGTGGTCACCGTACCGTCCCGTTCCACCCGCCACAGGCTGGCGATCGGCGCGCGCGTGGTCTCGTCGAATCCGCCGACGACGAATCGACCCTGGCGGTCGCAGCGGCCGTCGTTGAGCCGAGTGCCCGCGGCCTGCCCCGGCATCGCCGCCGCCACCACCCGCTCGACCCCGCGCTGCGGATGCCACAGCACGACACTGGTCGGCAGCGCCAGCAGGAAGCGGTCGCCGCCGCACAGGGCGAAGCTGCCGACCCGGTCCGGCGCCGGCCAACACAGGCTGTCGCCGGTGGCCGGGTCATGGCGCCAGACCGCCTTGCCCTCGATGTCGGTCCAGTAGAGCGCCCGGTCGGCAACGCTCCAGGTGGCGCATTCGCCCAGCTTGTTGTTGCAGGCGACGATGCGGGCGACTTCGGGCGCGGACATGGGTCGGTCTCTCCGGCTGGCGGCACGATGGGTCCGCCGCGCCTATAACAGGGTCGGCCCGGGAATCAAGTGCGGTCGGCCTGCGCCACCGCGTAGTCGTATGCCTCGCGCGCCAGACTCGCCCATTCGCCGGGCCGCGCCGGGGCGACTGCGACCCACTGCTTCATTGCACGGCCATGGCCCGGATCGAACGGTACGGCGCCGCCGTCGGCAACCAGGGCCAGCGCGCGCGGCCGGTCGAGCTTCACCACAAGGGCGCCCTTCACGCACAGCGCGAATGCCTTGCCGCGGAACTTCAGGCCCGGCGCATTGAACATGCGGCCGGTCTCGACGCCCGGCAACCCGGCGAAGGCCGCCGTCACGTCGTCGAACGGGTCGCTCATGCCTCGGCCTCCGCCAGCGCGATCAGCCCGCGCAGCGACGCCTCGACGGCTGCCGCGATCCGCCGGCGCACGAGCAGGCGGTCGAGCAGCCAGCCGACCGGTCCGAAGCGCAGGCGATAGTCCAGCACCTGGGAAAGCCGCGCCCCCGCTGCGGCCGGCTCGATGCGTGTCACCCAGCGCATGTGGCGCAGCGGCCAGTCGCTCTCCGCCACCTCCAGGCCCAGCGCCCGGCCGTCCTCCCACACGGTCACCCGCTCGACGACGCGGCCCCTGGGCGCCAGCGTGCATTCGCGCTCGGCGCCGATGCCGGCGGCACGGCCGCCGCGCAGCCGCACCGACCTGACGGCGGGGTTGTAGCGGCCGACGGCCTCCAGATCGGCGAGCAGCGCCCAGAGTCGCGGCGGCGGACAGGCCGCCTCGAGGGCATGCCGGATCGTGGACATGGCGAATTTCCTCCACAAGCATTCGCTTGTGGGATAGCATCGAACGATCTGTAAGAACAAGTGTTCACTTGTGAAAGGAAAGCGGTTGAGCACACAGGCGGCCCTGAAGGCCATCGCCGAGCCGCGGCGGCGCGAGCTGCTGGAACTGCTGCGCGACGCTGGCTGCCTGTCGGTCGGCGAGCTGGCGGAGCGCGTGGCGGTGACCCAGCAGGCCGTCAGCCTGCACCTGAAGGTGCTGGAGGACGCCGGCCTGGTCGAGGCCCGGCGCGAGGGCACGCGCCACCTGTTCGCGGTCCGTCCGGAAGGCTTTCGCCCGGTCGAGGAATTCGTCGCCGGCTTCTGGGGCGGCCACCTGTCCGCGCTCAAGCGCAAGTTGGAAGGCGAATGAGCGCCAGCTTCTCGACCAGCCTGCACATCGACGCCGCGCCGGATGCGGTCTACGACCATTTCGTGCGGCCCGAACTGCTGGTGCAGTGGATGGGCGACCGCGCCCAGCTGCGGGCGACCGACGGCGGCACCTTCGCGGTCGACATCAACGGCGTGCTGATCCGCGGCAGCTACGTCGCCCTGCACCGCCCGACCTTGATCGAGATCGCCTGGGGCGAGGCCGGCAATGCCGCGATGCCGCCAGGCGCAACCAGGCTGGTCATCCGCCTCGCCGCAGAAGCCGGCGGCACGCGCCTGGATCTGGTCCACGACGGCCTGCAGCCGGACGAAGCGGCCAAGCATGCGATCGGTTGGCCGCATTTCCTCGCCCGCCTGGGCGAGGCCGCCACCGGACGGGACCCGGGGCCGGACCCCTGGGCCGCGGCACCGCCGGCACACGGCGCCTGAACGGACCGGCGAAGTCGGCATGGTCCGTCGGCCTTCCGCCGGCGCGATCGGGCCCATGCGCCCGGCTGCCGGATCGAGGAAGCACTTTATGCGTGTATTATGATATATTTTATCTTGTTAAGAGTGCACGTCATCTGTTAAGTCGTCTGGCAGCAGCCGCACGACGAGGGACCGATGGCACAAGACGCTCGACACGAGGTCAGCGCGCCCGGCGCAACTTCCAGCCGCGCCGGCACCGCGGGCGGCGAACCGGGCAACTGCCGACCGCGGGCCATGATGCGGTTGCATCTCGCCATGCCGGCAGTCCGGTTCTTGTCGTTCGCCGTCATGCTGGCATGGCCTGCGCCGCTCCGGGCCCAGACCGGCCTCGAGACCGTCCTGGGCGAGGGCGCGTTGCCCCTCGCCGCCGTCGCTGCCGCGTTGCTGGCCGCCCTGGCCGCGCTGATCGTGGCGGCCCGTCGCAACATCGACGCCCACAGAGTCCGCGCATTTCGCAGCCCGACCGACATCGGCCGGACAGCCATCGTCCTCCTGACGCTGTGGGTCGTGTGTCAGGTGGCCGTGATCGGCCTGTTTCTCTGGCAGATCAGCCTGTTCGACGCGGTCGTCCGGGACGAACCCGTCACGCTCGACATCTTGGAATCCAGCGATACCGCCGTCGCGCTGGCGGCCGGCGTCTCGTTCGTCCTGTATCTGGCAGGCGGCACGGTCTTCCTCTGCTGGCTGTCGCGGGTGCGCGCCAACCTGCCCGCGCTCGGCGTCGACGACGCCCGTTGGGGGCCGGGCTGGGCGATCGGCTGGTGGTTCGTGCCGTTCATGAACCTGTTCCGGCCGTGCCAGCTGACCACCGAGGTCTACCAGGCCAGCGATGCCGCCTCGACCGAGACCTGGCGCCTGCGATCGACCGGCATCGTCGGCCTGTGGTGGCTGCTCTGGCTGGCCAGCGTGCTGGCCGCCGCCGTGCCGGAAGCGATCCTGCGCTCGGGCGAGTGGGCGTTCTTCATCGGCGATGCGCTGGCCGTGCACGAGGTCCTGGTCGACAGCACCAAGGCCGAAATCGCAGTCAGGGTTGTCGGCATCCTCGGCGCGCTGGCGATGGTGCGGCTGATCCGCCGTATCGGCGCCAACCAGGTCGCAAGGTGGAGCCAGGTCGTGGCGTTCGGCGAAACGGCTGCGACGGAGCCCGGCATGGCCGCGCCCGGCGAACCCGCCTAGCCTCGCCACGCGCCGGCCCGGGTGCCCGGTCGCCGCGGGACGACAGGCCCGCCGCATAACGGCCAGACAAATCCGGTCTGACGTCACCGGCCAGGGGACGCCGGTCAGGGGGCGCCGATCAGGGCCAGCCGCTCGAAAGCGGTCGGACGGGGTATGCCCTGCTTGAGGCGGCGCCGGATCGCGTCGGCGCACGCGGCCGGGTCGAGAGCGCCGGTGTCGACCTCCATGTCGTAGATGCCGGGATCGTGCACCGCCCGCTGCCAACCGAGGATGGTCTCGGGAACCGGCTCGCCCGGCGCCACGGTCTCATAGCGGGTGGCGCGGCCCGGCTGGCCTGCGTTGCGGCGACGGACGATCGCGTCGATCGGGCAGCGCACGCCGACGAACAGCACCGGCAGGCCGGCAAGCCGGCGGGCGCAAGCGGGCAGGATGCCGAGCGGACGGGAATAGGCATCGTGATGGCCGACGTCGGCGACTACGTTCAGCCCCTGCCGGCTGTGCGCGGCGATCGAGTCGTACAGCGCCGCATAGAGCTGCACGACCAGCGGTTCGCGGTCCGGCGCCTCGCCGCCGGGCCGGAGCCCGACGCCGGGCCGATGCTGCGGCGGTGTCATCTGCAGGATGTGCACGTCGTTGCCGAGGTTCATCCACACGCCGTCGAACGTCGCCTGGATTGCCGCGGCGATGCTGGATTTGCCGGCCCGCGGCGCGCCGTTGAGGACCACGATCCGGCCCGGCTCGATCTCGGTCGGCATCCCCGCCTCCTCGCCGCTCAGGCGTCCGGTGCCAGCCGCAGCAACGCATCGCAGAGCGCGGCAAACGCGGCATCGCCGAGCTGCGCCCGATAATCCGCCTCGATCCGGCGCTTGACCGTGTTGGCGTCGGCGAGCGCGCGCAACCCTGCCGCAGTGAACACGACGATCCGGCCGCGGCGATCGTCGGGGTCGGGTTGCCGCGCGATCACACCGTCGCGCTCCAGTTCGTCGACCAGCTGCTGTACCGCCTGCTTGCTCAGCCCCGCGCGGCGCACCAGATCGGCCTGCCGCGTTCCGGCCCGGTCGAGCAACGGGATCATGTTGGCGCGTGCCTCGCCATACCAGCCATGGCCGGCGGCAACCATTTCGGCGGCAAAGCGCGCTTTCCAGGCCGCCGCCGCCTGCCACAGCCGCCAGCCGACATGGTCGATCAGGTCCGAATCCGCCGGTGTCTCGTTCATTTCGTCAAGAAGGTTGACTACTTGATCTCGCGCCAATATAGTCAAGTCTCTTGACGATGTACATGGAACCCGGCCACGCCGCATCCGGCGGTGCAGGCCGGATGCGCAACACCGGACGGAGACGGACCATGGAATTCCTCGCACGCGAAGCGCTGACCGGGCTGATGGTGGGGTCGACACACTATGTCGACATCGGCCAGCCGAAGGAGGCCGCAATCTACTACGCGGATGCGGAGCGCGCCTACATGACGCTGCCCGACGGCCGCGCCCTGGCCGGAGACTGGCATTTCACCGCCGACGGCTATCACGTCGCCTGGACCGGCGGGCCGCGGGCCGACTGGCGCATCGCGTTCGCACCGGGCCGGCTCGCCTACGTCGATGCCGAGGGCGCCGAACGCGGCACCGTCGTCCGCATCGTCCCGGGCGATCCGGAGGGCTTCAGCCGTCGGTGACCCGGCTGGCCGGCGGCGGGCGAAAGGGCAGCAGCAGCAGCCGGTCAAGTCGGGTCTCGCGCTGGCCCTCGATGCCGATCGGCATGTCGAGCCGGCGCGGGTTCGGGCTGCGCGAGCCGAACAGCCGGTCCCACAGGCTGAGCACGGTGGCGTAGTTGGAATCCGTGTCCGCGCGCACGCGATGGTGGTGCACCCAGTGGATCGCCGGCGTCACCACCGCCCAGGACAGCGGCCGCTCCAGCCATCGCGGCAGGCGCAAATTGGAGTGGTGGAAGATGGCGGCGGCGAGCACCATCGTTTCCGCCGCCACGATCGACGCGAACGGCAGCGCCAGCGCAACGATCACCGCCAGCCGCACCGCCGCCGACAGCGCCACCTCGCCGAAATGGAAGCGGAAGGCCGAACTGGTATCGAGGGTCTCGTCGAAGTGATGCACCTGGTGGAACCGCCACAGGAACGGCACGACATGGTTGGCCCGGTGCCACCAGTAGATCAGTGCGTCGTACAGCATGAGGTCGAGCGCCAAGCCTTGCCAGCCGGACCACCCGTCCGGCCGCACCCACAGCGGCTGCTCCGCCACCCACAGCGTCATCGGCAGCAGCAGCCCGAACGAGACCGCCGCGGTGGTGACCCACAGCACCCCGTTGTTCAGCCAGCGCGGCCACATCGCCCGCGCCGGCTGGTCGACCGCCGGGTGCAGGCGTTCGGCCACCATGAAGGCGGCGAACCAGAGCGTGACCAGCACGGTCTTGTCCGCCAGCGCGGATTCGAGCCACTCCATCGTTTCTACCTCGGGTGCGGTGCCCGGCCTGTCCAGTCCAATCTTGCCGGGGCGGTGCCCGCGGGCTAATCAAGCGGCGACACATCAGCTTGAGCCAGCCATGAAACCGAAATCTCCTGTTCGCCCCGCCCGCAGGCGAGCAGTTGCCGTGCGCGGCGAAGCCGCGCGGTTCCCGGTGCGCCGCGTCTATTGCGTCGGTCGCAACCATGCCGAGCACGCCTTCGCGAGATGGGCTACGACCCGCGCGCGGAGACGCCGTTCTTCTTCGACAAGCCGGCGCCGACGCGCTTGGTCGGCGACGGCGGCATCGTGTGCCCGATCTCGTCGCACACCCAGGACCTGCACCACGAGGTCGAGCTGGCGCTGGCGATCGGCGCTGGCGGCGACATCGCCGTCGAGGACGAAGCGGCATATCATGGGCCATGCCGTCGGTACGACGTCACCCGCTGCAGATGCGGCAGCTGGCGGCCAAGCAGGCGCTGCCGAATTGCGGCCAAGGGCTTCGACTACAGCGCGCCGATCGGCACCATCGCCCTGGCCGAGACGATCGGTCACCCGCGGTCTGGCCGATCATGCTGGCGGTCAACGGCCAGGAACCGCCAGACGGCGACACGCCGACATGGTTCGACGCCCGACGAGATCGTCGCGGCGCTGTCGCGCAGATCGTGCTGGCGCCCGGCGACTCGATCTACACCGGCACGCCGGAAGGCGTCATTCGTTGCAGGTCGGCGATGAAGGTCACGTCGAGGTCGCCGGCATCGGGCACGCTGGCGGTGACGATAGCTGGTTTGCGTGATCGCCACATGGAACATCAATTCGGTCCGCGCCCAGGTCGACATCGTCGCGGCTGGCTCGGCGAATACGCGCTGGACGTGATCTGCTCTGCAGAGACCAAGCGCCGACAGGCACTGAGTCTCTACGATGCGTTCGATGCGTCGGATACGCGCAACGGTGATCAACGGTATCCGCAATTCATCACGGCGTCGCCCTGGTCCTCGCGGCTGCCGCTGGCGGCGACGGCCGGCGCGACTGGTGCGACAGGGAGGACGGCCGCCACGTGCACGCTTCGGTGGCCGGCGTCGAGGTCCACTCGGTTTATGTGCCGGCCGGCGGCGACATTCCCGACCCGGCCGAGAACGACAAGTTCGCCCACAAACTCGACTTCATGAAGGCCAAGGCGAAGTGGTGGAAGGCGCACCGCGACGACGACGCGAGGCGCGTGCTGGTCGGCGACCTCAACGTGGCCCCGCTGGAAAGCGACGTCTGGTCGCACAAGCAGCTGCTGGACGTGGTCAGCCACACGCCGGTGGAGGTCGACCTGTTCGAGAAATGGCGCAAGGCCGGCGGCTGGGTCGATGCCGTGCGCCACTTCATCCCGCCGGACGAAAAGGTCTACAGCTAGTGGAGCTATCGCGCCAAGGACTGGCGCGCCAGCGACCGCGGCCGCCGGCTCGACCACGTCTGGGTGACGCTGGCGCCGGGTGCTGTCGCAGCAGGCGGTCCGATCGTCAAGGATGCAGCGCGACTGGGGCAAGCCCAGCGACCACGTGCCGGTGATCTCGACTCGCGGCCTGAGAGGTCGCCAGCCGGGCGCCCATCGGCGGACGCCAGCTACCAGCGCCGCGACCGCCGCGCTTTGGCGCTGGAGATGTGAACCCGGGTGCCACTGCACGCCCAGGCAGAAGCGATAGCCCGGCGCCTCGATGCCTTCGATCACGCCGTCGGGCGCGGTGGCGTTGACCACCACCCCGTCCGGCTCGTCCGCCGCGGCCTGATGGTGGGCGGAGTTGACCTGCAGCGTCTCGGTGCCGGCGATCCGGTGCAGCAGGGTGCCGGGCTTCACCGCGACCGGGTGGCCGGCCTCGTGACGCGGATTCGGCTGCTCGTGGGCGAGCGCGTGCGCGACCGCGTCCGGGATATGCTGGATCAGCGTGCCGCCCAGCGCGACGTGCAGCAGCTGCTGGCCGCCGCAGATGCCGAGCACCGGCATGTCGCGGGCGAGCGCGCCGCGGGCGATGGCGAGCTCGAAGGCGGTACGGCGATCCTTGGTGGTAACGGTGACATGGCGCTCGGCCGCGCCGAACAGCGCGGGGTCGACGTCGAACGCGCCGCCGGTGACGATCAGCCCGTCGAGCAGGTCGAGATAGGCGTCGGCCCGGTCCGGCTCGTGCGGCAGCGCGACCGGCAGCCCGCCGGCGGCGACCACCGCGGCGCAGTAGTTCTGGCGCACCGCGTACCAGGGATAGGACGAGTAGGTCTGCTTAGTTTCGCTGTCGAGCGTCAGTCCGATCACCGGCCGGTCGGCCATGCCCGTCACCCTCCCGCGCCGAGCGCCGCGACCCGGGCCGGATCCAGCGTCCAGCCGTGGTTCAGCGGGCCGTGGCCGCCGCCATAGCCCGGCGCCGTCTCGATCGCCCGGCGCACATAGGCCCGCGCCCGCGCCACCGCGTCGACCACGGCCATGCCCTGGGCCAGCCCGGTGGCGATCGCCGAGGCCAGGGTGCAGCCGGTGCCATGTGTATGACGGGTGTCGATCCGCGCGTCGCCGAAGCTGCGGTCGATGTCGGCGCCGACCAGCCGGTCGACCAGCATGTCGTATTTCAGCGGCAGGTGGCCGCCCTTCATCAGCGCATGGGCCGCGCCCATGTCCAACAGCGCGTCGGCCGCCGGCAGCAGGTCGGCCTCGCCGGCGATGGCCAGGCCGGTCAGCACCTCCGCCTCGGGGATGTTCGGCGTGACCACGGCGGCGAGCGGGATCAGTCGCCGCTTGATCGTCGCGATCGCCGCCTCGTCCATCAGCCGTGCACCGCCCTTGGCCACCATCACCGGGTCCAGCACCAGCGGGATGCGACCGGCCGTCCGCTCCAGCCGGTCGGCGACCGCATCGGCAATCTCGGCATTGGCCAGCATGCCGATCTTGATGGCGTCGGCGCCGAGATCGTCCAGCACCACGTCGATCTGCCGGGCGACGAAGGCCGGCGTCACCGGCATCACGCCGTGCACGCCCAGCGTGTTCTGCGCGGTCAGCGCGGTGATCGCCGTCATCGCATAGCCGCCGAGCGCGGTGACCGTCTTGATGTCGGCCTGGATGCCGGCGCCGCCGCCGCTGTCGGACCCGGCGATGATCAGCACCCGGCCGTTCATCGGCGCCTATTCCGCCGCGGCGGCGTGGCCGGCGGTCTCCACCGCCGTAACGATCCGGTCGACCAGGGCGGCGACCAGCGCCTCGTCCTCGCCTTCGGCCATCACCCGGATCAGCGGCTCGGTGCCCGACTTGCGGATCACCAGCCGGCCGGCCTTGCCCAGGCGGGCCTCGGCCTCGGCAATCGCCGCCTGCACATGCGGCAACTCCAGCGGTGCGCCGCCGGCATAGCGCACGTTGCGCATCAGCTGCGGCACGCTCTCGAACACGTGCAGCAATTCGCTGGCCGCGCGCCCGCCGTCGACCAGCGCCGCCAGCACCTGCAGACCGGCCATCAGGCCGTCGCCGGTGGTGGCGAAGTCGGTCAGGATGATGTGGCCGGACTGTTCGCCGCCGAGGTTGCAGCCGCTCTCGCGCATCGCCTCCAACACATAGCGATCGCCGACCTTGGTCCGCTGCAGCGCCAGGCCCAGCCCTTGCAGGTGCCGTTCCAGCCCCAGGTTCGACATCACGGTCGCCACCACCCGGCCGCCGCGGATGCGCCCGGCGCGCGCCCACGAGCCGGCGATCAGGCCCATGATCTGGTCGCCGTCGACGACGCGGCCGCGCTCGTCGACCACGATCAGCCGGTCGGCGTCGCCGTCGAGCGCCAGCCCGATATGGGCCTGATGGCGCACCACGGCCTCGCACAGCGCCTCGGGCTGGGTCGCGCCGCAGCCGGCATTGATGTTGAAGCCGTCCGGGTCGACCGCCAGCGGCACCACCTCGGCGCCGAGCTCGCTCAGCACCGTCGGCGCGATCGCATAGGCGGCGCCGTTGGCGCAGTCGACCACCACCTTCAGCCCGTCGAGCGTGCGGTCGCCGGGGAAGCTGGCCTTGACGAATTCGATGTAGCGTCCGGGCGCGTCGTACAGCCGCTTGGCCCGGCCGAGCGCCCGCGGCTCCGCCGGCGCGGCGGCATCGGCGTCCATCAGCGCCTCGATCTCGGCCTCGACCGCGTCCGACAGCTTGAACCCGTCGGGGCCGAACAGCTTGACGCCGTTGTCGTGGAAGGGGTTGTGCGAAGCCGAGATCATCACGCCGAGGTCGGCGCGCATCGAGCGGGTCAGCATGCCCACGGCCGGGGTCGGCATCGGGCCGAGCAGCAGCACGTCCATCCCGACCGAGATGAAGCCGGCGGTCAGCGCCGGCTCGATCATATAGCCCGACAGCCGGGTATCCTTGCCGATGATCACCCGGTGGCGGTGGCCGCCGTTCTTGAACCGCCGCCCGGCCGCCATGGCGACCCGCAGCATGGTCTGCGCGGTCATCGGCTCGGCGTTGGCGCAGCCGCGGATACCGTCGGTGCCGAAATACTTGCGTGTCATCGAAGCGCCATTCCCTCGGCTGCGGCCGGGCGTCAGGCCCGCAATCGCACCCGTCCGCCGCCCGCGGCGGCCCTGAGTCGCTCTGCTATCCCGGCAGATAACCCCAGCCGCCGGCCCACTTCAACCGGCGATCGCCGCAGTCCAGCGCGGCGGCGCACGCGCGCGACCGCCAGCTCGGGCAGCGGCGCGTGGCGCAGGACATGCACGCGCGGGCCGCGCGGGCCGATCAGCGCCGGGTCGGAGGCGTCGCCGAACAGGCTGACCGTCGGGCAGCCGACGCCGGCGATCACGTGCATCGGCCCGGTGTCGTTGCCGACCGCGGCGACGGCCCGGCGGGCGAGCGCCGCGATCTCGGCGATGCCGGTCCGCCCGCCCAGGTCCACCGCCTGCGGGCAGACCGCCAGGATCATCGCCCGCGCGTCTGCCTCGGCGGCGGCGCCGATCAGCACCGGCACATACCCCGATGCCGCAAGGTCCTTGGCCAGCCGGCCATAGGCGGCGGCCGGCCACCGCTTCTCCGGCCGGTGCGGCGCGCTGCCGGGCACCAGCAGGACCATGCGTTCGGCCGCCAGCGGCGGTGCCGCATCCAGCCAGTCGAGCGCCGGCGCGGGCGCCGCATCGACGCCGGCCGGCGCCAGCTGCGCGACCTCGCGCTCGACGATGTGCAGCTTGCGGTCCGCCGGCTTGACATAACGGTGGCTGCAGCCGGCCACCGTGCCCACCCATTCCGGCCGGCGCGGCCACAGCAACCGGAAATAGGCCGCGGTGCGGTCGTTGCGCTGCAGGTCGTAGACCCGGTCGAACCGGGCCGCCCGCAGCCGCCGCACGATCGCCAGCCAACGCCACGGCTGCGTCCAGCCGGGCCGCGGGTCGATCCATACCGCGTCGAAGAACGGGCAGGCTTCGGCCAGCGCCCGGAAGGGCTCCGTGGTCAGCAGCGTGATCCGGTCGCCGGCATGGTGGGCGCGGATCGCGCGAAAGCTGCCGGTCGACAGGATGAAGTCGCCGAAGGCGCTGTGCTTGATGACCAGGATGCGCGCGGGCTGCGCCATGATCGGCTTTGTTGTTGTTCGGGCCCCGCTCGGCCGGCGGGAACTCTACGCGACCGGCGCACGGAAATGCAAAACGCGGCGCATGCGCCGCGTTCCGGAAGGTCGAGGCGGCGCCGCACCCGGGCGGCGCCCACGTTCACTTCGGTTCGAACACCTGCCGGCCCTTGTAACGGCCGGTGGTCAGGTCGACGTGGTGCGGCCGGCGCAGCTCGCCGGTCTCCTGGTCGACGACATAGGCCGGCACGTCCAGCCTGTCGTGCGAACGGCGGTTGTTCCGCCGCGACTTCGACACCTTTTTCTTCGGGACGGCCATGGTCCGATTCCCCTGAGCAAGCACGTAGATGACGGGCGCACGGCGATCCCGCCCGCGCGAAGACCGCGCTTCTAGTCGATCCGGCGGCGAAGTGCAAGGCCCCTGACCGGGCCCGGACGCTCAGCCCAGCCGTTTGAATCGTTCGCTGGCGTTGATCAGCGCGCGGCGGATGCCGGGCTCCAGCGCGGCGTGGCCGGCGTCGGCCACCACGTCGTAGGTCGCTTCCGGCCACGCCCTGTGCAGCTGGTCGGCGGTGGCGATCGGGCAGACCATGTCGTAGCGGCCCTGGACGATCACCGCCGGCAGGTGGCGGATCGCCTCCACCCTCGCCAGGCAGCGCGCTGGCTCCAGGGAACAGCCGGTTGACGAAGTAGTGCGCCCTCGATCCGCGCCAGCCGCTCGGCGAAATCGATCTCGGAGAAGCTGAGCACGGTGTCCTGGCTCGGCAACAGCGTCGAGCAGGCGCCTTCGTAGCGGCTCCAGGCCAGCGCCGCGCCGCGGCGGGTGGCGCGGTCCGGCGCGGTCAGCCGGCGGCACATGGAGCAGGTCGTCGCGCTCCAGCGCCGGAATCGCCTCGACGAAAGCGCGGTAGGCCTCCGGATAGAACCGGCCGATGCCGTACATGAACCAGTCGACCTCGGCGTCGCTGCCCAGGAAGATGCCGCGCAGGATCAGGCCGCGGCAGACCTGCGGGTGAACCTGGGCATAGGCCAGTGCCAGGCGTTGCCCCAGAACCGCCGAACACCACCCAGCGGCCGATGCCGAGGTGGCGGCGCAGGGCTCCAGGTCCTCGACCAGATGCGCCGTGGTGTTGGCGGCGAGCTCGCCGGACGGCGTCGACTTGCCGGCACCGCGCTGGTCGAACAGCACGATGCGGTAGAAGGCGGGGTCGAAGAAGCGGCGGTGGGTCGGCGCGCAGCCGGCTCCCGGTCCGCCGTGCAGGAACACGACCGGCGTGCCGTCGGGCCGGCCCGACTGCTCCCAGTACAGCTGGTGGCCGTCGCCGACCGCCAGCATGCCGCTGTCGAACGGCTCGATCGGCGGGAACAGCCCCGGGCCTGCGCTGTCCATGATATGTTTACGCCGATGTCGAGATTACACGATCCGGGATCGCCTTCCAGAGCGGTTGCATGCAGCGCCCTGCGCGCCCTGGCGCGGGGGCTGGCGGCCGCGCTGGCCGCCTGGCTGCTGACTTGCGGCGGCGTTGCGGCGCTGACTCCGGACGAGGCGCGCCACCTGGTGGTGCGCACCGGTTTCGGCGCCAGCCCGGCCGAGATCGAGCGCCTGCTGCCGATGGACCGCGCGCGGGCGGTGGCGCTGATCGTCAGCGAGGCGGCGCTGCCGGTGGGCGGGCCGCTGCCCGAGTGGGCCGACGACAATCCGATGACCGCGCGCCGCCTGGACGACGTGGCCGTCGCCGACGCCCTGATCGCCCGCCAGGGCGCCACGCTGCAGGCCTGGTGGGTCGAGCGCATGCTGCTCACCCGGGTGCCGCTGCAGGAACGGATGACGCTGTTCTGGCACGGCCATTTCGCCAGCGCGCTGGACAAGGTGCGCTCGCCGCAGCTGATGCTGCGCCAGAACCGGCTGCTGCGGCGCCACGCGCTGGCCCGGTTCGACGTGCTGCTGGCCGACATCGCGGTCGACCCGGCGATGCTGCTGTACCTCGACGGCGGCGCCAATGTCGTCGGAGCGCCGAACGAGAATTTCGCCCGCGAGGTGATGGAGCTGTTCACCCTCGGCGTCGGCCACTATTCCGAGGCGGACGTGGCCGAGGCCGCCCGCGCGCTGACCGGCTGGACCGTGCATCCCGCCACCGGCGACGCCCTGTTCGTGCCGGCGCGCCACGACGACGGCGACAAGACGATTCTCGGCCGGAGCGGGCCCTGGAACGGCGCCGACGTGGTGGCGATCCTGCTCGAGCAGCCGCGCACGGCCGAGTTCGTCGCCGCCGCACTGTGGACCGAGTTCATCAGCACGCCGCCGGGCGACGCCGAGCTCGCCGCGCTGGCGGCGGACTTCCGCAGCGACTGGCGCATCGACAGGCTGGTCCGCGCGATCCTGCTGCAGCCGGCGTTCTGGGACCCCGCCGAGCGCGGCGCGATGATCGCAGGACCGGTCGAGTGGACCGTCGGCACGCTGCGCCTGCTCGACGCCTGGGATACGCCGCCGGACCCGGTCGCGGACCTGTGCGCCGCTCTCGGCCAGGCCCTGTTCGAGCCGCCGAACGTGGCCGGCTGGCCGGGCGGCGACGCCTGGATCGATCCGTCCACGCTGGCCGCCCGCCAACAGGCGATGCAGCGCTTCATCGCCGGCCGCGCGCCGGCGGCGGAGGAAACCGGGCTGGCGGTACGGCGGTCCGGCGCGCTGGTGCGCTGGCTCGACCGCCTGCCCTTCGCCTGGCGCGCACCCGACCGGCTGCAGGCGCTGGTCCTGCCGATCGCGCCGGTCGGCGGCGGCGGTGCGGCCCTGCCGGTCGCGGCCTCGCCCGACCCGGAAGTGCTGGCCGACCTGGCGCGCGGCTGGCTGGCCGACCCGGCGTTCCAGTTGAAATGAGCGCGCCGGCCGCCCTTACCCGCCGCCGGATGCTCGCCGGCCTTGCCTCCGGCGCCACGGCGCTGGCGCTGCCGCGGCGGCCGCTGGCGCAGGCCGCCGACGACCGCGTGCTGATCCTGGTCAAGCTGGCCGGTGGCAATGACGGGCTCAACACGCTGGTGCCTTACGCCGACCCGGCCTATCGCCGCGCCCGCCCGCAGATCGGGCTCACCGCGGCCGACGTGCTCGACCTCGGCGACGGCCTGGGGCTGCATCCCGGCCTCGCCGGTCTGGAGGATGCCTGGGCGGCGGGCGACCTCGCCGTCGTCCGCGGCGTCGGCTATGCGCCGGCCGACCGTTCGCATTTCCGCTCGATGGACGTGTGGGAGACCGGCGGCACGCCAGCCGCACCGCTGCCCACCGGCTGGCTGGCGCGGACGCTGCCCGCGGCGCTCGGGCCGCGGCGTCCGCTGGACCTGCTGGTGATCGGCGCCGACCCGATGGTCAACGTCGCCGGCGGCAACGTCACCGCCTATGCGCTGAGCGCCGGCGCCACGCTGCCGCGGAGCGTGCCGGCGGCCAATGTCGCGTCCGCGGCGCCGGCCAACCCGGCGCTCGGCCACATTCTCGAAGTGCAGCGCCGGCTCGCCGCGGCGCAGTCCGGTCTGGCCGAAGCCCTGTCGACCCTGCCCACGCTCGCCACGCCGTTCCCGGACGACGATTTCGGACGACGGCTGGCGCTGGCCGCACGGCTGGTCGCCGGCGGCGCGCCGGTCCGCGCGATCCTGGTGCCGTTGGCCGGGTTCGACACCCATGCCGGCCAGCGCGCGGTGCACGACGCCCTGCTGTCGGCGCTCGGCAATGGACTAGCCGCCCTGCGTGCCGCGCTGGTCGAGGCCGGCCGCTGGCGCGCCACCACGGTCGCCACCTATTCCGAGTTCGGCCGGCGGCTGGCCGAGAACGGCAGCGGCGGCACCGACCACGGCACCGCCGCGCCGCATCTGGTGCTGGGCGGCGCGGTTGCCGGCGGCTGGCACGGCGTGCAGCCCTCGCTCGCCGACCTTGTCGACCGCGACCCCCTGCCAACCACGGACTTCCGGGCCTATCTCGCCAGCCTGGCCGTCGCCGGCCTCGGCCTGGCGCCCGCAGACGCGACCGAGGCGCTGGGCGCCGCCCCGCTGGCGCTGCGCACGCCTGCGTGAGCGGCATTGCCGGCCGGTCGGCCCGCCGCTAGCTTCGCCGCGCAGCAAGTCCGAGGATGAAACGCCCATGGCCGACAGGACCGAGACCGCCGTTTTTGCCGCCGGGTGCTTCTGGGGCGTCGAGCAGTCGTTCCGCGACATCGACGGCGTGGTCGACACCGAGGTCGGCTACACCGGCGGCACCACCGCCGAGCCGACCTATGAGCAGGTCTGCGGCAAGCGCACCGGCCATGCGGAAGCGGTGCGCGTGGTGTTCGACCCGGCCCGGATCAGCTACGAACGGCTGGTCGACGCCTTCTGGGACCTGCACGATCCGACCCAGGTGCATCGCCAGGGGCTCGACGTCGGTAGCCAGTACCGCTCGGCCATCTTCGTCGCCGACGCCGGCCAGCGCGCCGTCGCCGAGGCGTCGCGGGCCGCGCACCAACGCGAGTTCCACGGCGACATCGCCACCGAGATCGCCGACGCCGGGCCCTGGTGGCCGGCGGAGGAGCATCACCAGCGCTATGTCGAGAAGCGCCGCCGGGGCATTCTGCGCCGCCGCTAACCCGCGCCCGACCGGACGAATGCGGCCGGCCGGCGACCGGTTGGGCGGGTTCGATGGCTTGGCGCATGCCATCGGCTTCGGTGACGGCGCATGATGCAAGCGACGGTGCCCGTCACATTGCCGCCGCATTGATCGGGCGCCATGTGCAACCAGGACCCACAGCAGCCGACGGGACGGAACTCCATGCCCGCGATCCTCAGGCTTACCGCGGCGGCGGCAGCACTGCTGCTCGCCGCCTGCGTTTCCCGCTCCGGCTATCAGCAGCAGGTCGAGGGCTATATGGGCGCGTCGATCGACAGCGTCGTGATGGACCTCGGCCCGCCTGATTCCAGCTTCCAGCTGGCCGACGGCAGCACCGTCTACGAGTGGGAGGAGCTGTCGATCGAGCGCCGGCCGCGGCTGTTCCAGACCTGGTCGAGCCAGTATTACGTGCACACCCAGACCGGCCAGGTGATCCCGCTGCAGCGGCCGTCCCAGCTGGGTGAGGATGTCAGCGAGATCACGCGCATCTGCACCACGCGGTTCACCACCGATCCGGCCGGACGCGTGGTCAAGGTCGAGTTCGAAGGCGACGGCTGCCGGGCGTAGCCAGGTGCGCCGGGTGTCCGCCATGGCGCACCGGCTCCTGGCTCCTGCGCTGCTGGCAGCGGCCGCCCTGCCGGCGCATCGTGCGACGGCCAGCCAGAGCTACTATGTCGCCCATCCGTTCGGCTTCGCCGTGCCGGTCGATGCCGTCGCGACGGTGGAGCAGACCGACGACGGCTTCATCGTCTACCCCGACGGCAACCCCGGCGACCGGTCGCCGACGGTGGTGACGGTGCATTGGCTGCCCGAGCAGCCCGATGCCGCCGGTGCCCCGCTTGCCGAGACGCGCCAGTTCGACGGCTTCGCGGCAGCCTATGCGGTCCGGTCCGTCACCGTCGGGTCCGGCGGCACCGAGTACACGCTGACCGTCACCCGCCCGCTGTGCGGCGGCACGCTCGAGGTGCGCGAGCAGCAGCAGAGCGAATTCGGCTCCATGCCCGGCTTCTACGCCGGCTGGCATATGGTCGAGTGGGCCCGCTGCAACGACGATGCCGACTGACCCGGCGCAACCGGGCGGTCGCCGCGCGCAATGCAGCGCCGATAGCCGGCGGCCCGTCTAGATCAGCCCGCCGCGGCCCGCCCCGGGACTGTGGCCGACGTCGAGGGCGTAGAAGGTCGCCGCCGCGGTGCCGTGGCCGTTGTCCGGGTTCACGTTGATGTACACGCCGGCCTTGAAATAGAAGCGGTCGGCCTGCCAGATCGCGTTGATCGGCGTCACCGAGCGATAGACCGCGCCGTCGGCGTGGATCTCCACCGTCAGCACGTCGCCGCGCGCGTCGATCAGGTAGGAGAAGCGCTCGCCGACCGCGATGTCTGCCTCGTCTCCGGCGGCGTCGACCGGCCAGAACTTCGCCTCGACGTCGTCCGGGCCGGCGTGGCTGTTGATGAAGAAGATCGTGTCGCCGTCATAGACCAGCCGGACCAGTTCCTTGTCCTGGCCGTGGATCTGCCCGATGATCATCCGCGCCGGCGCGCCGGCCCGCTTGACCGGCACCTGCTCGACCCGCAGCGTCGCGCTCATCGTTCCACCCTCGGACAGCGACCAGGCGGCCGGCTCGCCGCCTGGCATCTCCCTGAGTTCGCTGCGCGGATAGTGCGAGCGCCCGCGATGCGCGCCTTCCGACGGCACCTCGAACCTCACCGCGCCGGTGCCCGTGGGCGTGAAGAACGGCGGTTCGGCGAAGCCGAGCAGATCCTTGACCTCGATCGCGGCCCCGTCGAGCCCGCCCTCGGCATCGACAGGCAGGGTCAGTTTCCACGCGGCCAGGTCGAACGGCCCGGTCGATTCGTCGGCCACCTGCTGCTGGTGCGCGACGCAGGCGGTGCCGGCCGCAAGCGCCGCCGCAACAAGCGCCGGCACGGCGCCCCGCCTCAGTGCTCGCGGCGTCGGGGTCATTGCAGCCCTCCCCGTCCGATCCCCGGCGTGTGACCGACGTCGAGCGCGTAGAAGCTGACCCGGCCGATGCCGCTACCGCTGTCATCGTTGACGCCGAGATAGACGCCGGCCTTGAAGTAGAACCGGTCGTCCTGCCAGACCGGGTTCGGCACGCTGTCCGAGCGATAGACCCGCCCGTCGGCGTGCAGCTCGACCGTCAGCCGGTCGGAGCCGGCCTCGATCAGATAGGCGAAGCGCTCGCCGAGGCCGATGTCGGGCAGGCGGCCGGCGGAATCCGGCAGGTCGAAGCGCAGTTCCTCGTCGTCCGGCCCCGCGTGCTCGTTCATGAAATAGACGGTGCCGTCCTGGTAGTAGAGCCGGACCAGCTCGTCGTCCTCGCCGTGGATCTGGCCGACGATCAGCCGCCCCGGCGTTCCGTCGTCGCGCTCCGGCACGCGGTCGACCGACACCGTTGCCGACAGCGTGCCGCCTTGCGCCAGCGTCCAGGCCGCGCGCGCGCCGCCGATCATCTCGCGCAGTTCGCAACGCGGGTAGCGCGAGCCGCCGGTGGTGGCGCCGTCGACCGGGGCGGTGAACACCATGGCCCCTTCCGGCGTGGCATAGAACCAGTCCGGGTCGGCGTAGCCGGCAAGGTCCTCGATCTCGATGGCGTCGTCGTCGGACTCGCCATCCTCGTCCACCGGCAGCGTCAGTTTCCAGTTGGTGAGGTCGAAGCGGCCGCTGTCGGACGGCGCCATCGCGGTTTCCGCCGCCGCGGCCGCACAGCCGGCTGCGCCCAGGATGCCGGCGACGATCCATGGAACGGCCAGTGTTGAGCTACCTCGGCGGCCGCTGCGCATCGCGCCTCCCGCTGCACGGTCGACCCGCCGGCCCGCAACGCGACCACGCTAGGGCCGGATCACATCCACGGGCCACTCGATGACGACCAGCACGCGCTGCGTCGCCGGGGTGCCCTGTGCCCGCGGCCTGTCGACCACATAGCCGATCACCGGCACCGCGGCATAATCGGCCGCGACCACGGCGTCGTACAAGGCGCTTTCCGTTTCAATCGCGTAATCATCCGGCGCCGCCGTCACCGCCTCGACCCCGACCGAGACGGTCCCATCCGGGTCGGCGACCTGCCAATAGGGGCAAGGCAGCACATAGCAGTCGATGCCCGTGGGCTCGGCCAGCAGCCGGGTCGGCACGGCGACCGCGGCCGGGATCGGCTGCATGATCCCGATCAGCCGGTCGAAATCGATCGCGCCGGCCGGCGCGGCGGCGGCCAGCGCCGCAGCGACGACCACGCCGCCGCCGACGAGGTGCCGCCGGCTACGCCGGGCGGCCGAGGGGCGGATGACTGCCATGTGCAAGGAACTCCGCGAGGCTGGGCCGGCCGCATGAGGCAGCCGATCGGGCGCAGTTTGCCCGTGCGCTGTGGCGGAAATGCGACCGACCGGCCGGCGCGAGCGCCATAACGGGTTCCCCATTGCCGCCGCATTCGGCATCATGCTGTTCCCACAAGGGACGCATAGACGCCGCCCGGCGCGCCAAGCCGGGCGGGGCATGGAGGATTCGCATGCGCGCACCCCTGCTTGGCGTCCTCGCCCTGTTCGCCGCGACGCCGGCGCTCGGCAGCGAGGTCGTTCTCTTCGACAACGCCAACTGCGCCGGTCCGCAGCGCACGCTGATCGACAGCGAGGCCGACCTCGACCGGGTCGAGTTCGGCAACGACGCCGCCTCGGTCCTGGTCGTCGCCGGCACCTGGACCTTCTACCGCGACGACAACTTCCAGTCGGCCAACGGCCCGCCGGTCACCCTCGGGCCCGGCGGCTGCGTCACCATGGGCACCGGCCCGGCTGCCGCCATGCCGCCCGACCTGATGGATTCCGTCCAGCTGGTCCAGCCGGCGCCCGGGCCGGGCGCCGCCATCGTGCTGTACGACCAAAACAACTTCCAGGGCGTCTATCGCGTGCTGACCGGCAACGCCCCCGACCTCGACGCGGTCGAGTTCGACAACCGGCTCAACTCGTTCCAGGTATTGGCCGGCGCCTGGCGCATCTTCCGCGACGACGGCTTCCAGTCCGGCAACGGCCCGCCGCTGGACGCCTTCGCCTCGGCACCGAGCGTCGACGCGCTCGGCTTTCCCGGCGACCGCGCCTCGTCGGTGATGCGGCTGAACGTGGCCAGCGACCCGCCGCCGCAGCCGCCGGTCGCCAGCCTGGAGTGTCCGCCGGGATCGGCGACCAACGGCGCGGTCTGCGTCGACTGCGGCGGCATGGGCCTGGCGGTCGCCGGCAACGGCGGGTCGTGCGTCTGCCCGCCGGGCGAGAGCGCGGTCGGCAGCCGGACGATCAACGGCATCGCCGTCGCGCTGTGCCAGAGCCAGCTTGCCGTGGTGACGCCGCCGGCGAGCCAGTGCGCGGCCAACGAGGTCTTCGTCGGCTCGCAGCAGTCCGGCGGCGGCTGCGTCCCCTGCCCGCCCAACAGCGCGCCCAACGCCGGCGGCAGCCAGTGCCAGTGCGTCGGCGGCACGATCAGGGTCGGCGACGCCTACTACAACCAGCCCGAATGCGCCGCCTGCGACTTCGGCAGCGTCTATGATGCATCAACCGGACGCTGCGTGTGCCCCGCCGGCACGTCGCAGGCATCCACCGACGGCCGCGGCATGCCGATGTGCGTCGCGCCGCAGGCCCGACGCGACCTGGTCGAGATTCCGGCCAACGAATTCTACTATGCCGTCGCTGGGCTCGGCGTGGCGCCGGTGACGGTACGGGCCGGCGGCAGCGTCGGCTGCAATTACGGCGCCTATCCGCATAGCGGCAATATCGAACTGACCGTCGAGACCGGCATCGCAGGCCTGCACGGCGCACCGCCACCGGCCAACCCCGCCGCCTACACCTGTTCCGGATCGCTGTTCGCGATCCGGCTGCAGAACGGCTGGCAATTCCACGGATTGGGCGGTGTGGTAGCCAACAGCTGCGGTGTCCAGCCCAATGCGATCGCGCGGCTGGAGAAGCGCAACGCCGACCCGGCGGACATGACCCACGACTATGTGCTGCGCGACTGGTCGCAAATCATCTGCTACCTGTCGATCGGTTCGGTGATCCTGGCCGGCCCGGTCGGCCAGCACTGGAAAACCGCGCTGGGCTACTGAGACGGCACCTGCCGACGCTCCAAACGCATCGGGCCGCGAACCTGCGTTCGCGGCCCGGAAGTTCGGGTCGAAAGGGGCGGCGGTTCAGGCCGCGATCGAGTCGTACAGGTCGGGCTTGTTGGCGATGCGCCGCGCCTGCCACGAGGCGACCTTAGAGGTCATCAGGTTGAGCCGGCTGTGCGGCTTCAGGCCGACGGCCTTGAACGTCATGGCCACCGCCCGCTCCACCGTCTCCGGCTGGTAGAAGCGCGCCGCGCGCCGCACATAGGCGCGGTAGCTCTTCTTGCGGTCATACGGCTCCTTGATGTCGCCGTTGGCCACGTAAAAGGCGAAGCTCAACTCGTCGTCCTCGGTCTCGCGCGCCCGGCCGACCGCAATCGCCAGCCGGCGCCAGAAGCCGATCTGCTCGGTGTCCAGATAGCGCTTGAGGTGCGTGTAGAACAGCTTCCAGTGACGCAGCTCGTCGGCTGCGATGTTGCGGCAGATCTCGCGCAGCACCGGCTCGTCGGTCGCCGCCCGCAGTGCGGTGTAGTAGGACGAGGTGCCGGTCTCGACCATGCAGCGGGCGATCAGCTCGCCGCTGCGCGAGCCGCGCACGGATTCGGTCGCATCGATATTGACCCGGAACCCCTCGGTGAACCGGCGTCGCGCCGCCTCGAGGTCGAAGTCGGGGTCGGCCATCTGCGCCCAACGGCCCAGCACCGCGCCGTGCTGGATCTCCTCGACCGCCCACTGCCGGGCGGCCTCCTGGAAGGCGGGATCGTCGTGGAAAACCCCGCACAGATATTCCGCATAGTCGTTGCCGTTGTATTCGACCAGCGATGCGGCCTTGATGATGCGCAGGATGTCCGGGTCGACCTTGCCGGCGTCAAACGCCGCCCAGGGAATATCGTCCGGAGTCCAGTGCTTCTTCGCCGCCTTCGCGGCGGCGGGTGCCTGTTCGGTCGTCATCATTGCCCCCAAAGGCGACTGCCCAATGGTTAACCGGATTAGTCCAAACAGCCCGTCGCTGACGTGTCACAATATTGGATTGACCCGTGCCGATTGGCAATAGGACGGCCTGTAAACGCCCGGTAACAGTTGGCCATGTGGTGCCCGTTTCGGGCGCAAAAGCGGCGGCGGCTGGGCATTTTTCCGACGGCGCCGGCTGCGGCGATCTGGTCGGCGGGTCGCGCGGCTGCTACACAGCCGGCGCGCCGCGAATCGCGGCCCGGATTCACCAGGAAAGGTTAACGCGATGGACGTTCTTGGCATCGCCGCGCTCGTCACCGGCGGCGGCTCGGGCATGGGGGCGGAGACCGGTCGCCACCTGGCGCGGGCCGGCGCCAAGGTGGCGCTGCTCGACGTCAACCTCGCCGGCGCCGAGGCGGTGGCGGCGGAGATCGGCGGCATCGCGCTGGCCTGCGACGTGTCCGACCCGGCGTCGGCCGAGGCGGCGGTGGCGCAGGCGCGCGCCGCGCACGGCCCCGCCCGCGTGCTGGTCAATTGCGCCGGCATCGCCACCGGCGGCCGGCTGGTCGGCCGCGACGGGCCGCACGACTTCGGCCTGTTCGCAAAGACCATCGCCGTCAACCTGACCGGCAGCTTCAACATGCTGCGGCTGGCAGCGGCCGACATGGTCGGGCTGGAGCCGCTTGCCGACGGCGAACGCGGGCTGGTGGTCAACACCGCCTCGGTCGCGGCGTTCGACGGCCAGATCGGCCAGTGCGCCTACAGCGCCTCGAAGGGCGGGATCGTCGGCATGACCCTGCCGGCGGCGCGCGAACTGGCCAGGTTCGGGGTGCGGGTGGTGACCATTGCGCCGGGCATCATGGAGACGCCGATGATGGCCGGCCTGTCGGCGGAGGTCCAGGCCAGCCTGGCCGCCCAGATCCCGTTCCCGTCGCGCCTGGGCCGGCCCGACGAATATGCCCGCCTGGTGATGCACATCGCCGACAACATGCTGATCAACGGCGAGACCATCCGGCTCGACGGCGCGATCCGGATGGCGCCGAAGTAAGGCCGGACATCAGGCGCCACCGGCGTCAAGACGAGCACGATATCCACGCCGTTCCGCGGCAATCGGCCGGCGGGGAGCCACCGTCAGCGTTCGGCCGCCGCGTGAAATCGGCGCGCTTGCCCGTCGCGTCGGCATGCTGGTACGAATGGGCCAATCACACCATTGTCTGCGCCGACAGTGCGCCATGAGGAGTTGCATCCGTGCCGCGACGTCCGGGTTCGCCGTACCCACGCGGCGTGGTTCAGGGGCGAGGCACGGGCGATGCCGTGCTGTCGACCGGAATGAGCACCGACCGGGGCTCGGCCGATTTCGCCGACGCGGGCGTGTGCTTCGGCGCGGTCGTCCAGTGGGCGCGCGGATGGATATTCGACAATGCGCATTATGCGCCGACGAACCTGAGCGCGATGGTGACCCAGAGCCTGTACCAGATGCGCAATCAGCAGACAGGGGACGTCGACCGCGGCGGGGAACTGACCCTCGAGAACTACGGGCTGGCCAGCTTCAGGCACCCGGTGACCGAGCCGCTGACGCTGTGGAACGTGCAGGGCGTCGGCTCGAAGCTGCGGACCTATTTCGGCCGCATCTACGACAACGTGAACGGATCGCGGCCCGACCTGCCCGCCGGCGCCGGCAACCGGACGCTGTTCTTCCTCAGCTACGATTGGGTCCTGCGGGCCGGCAAGGCATCGCGCGCAGCCCACGTGCTCGGCCTGCTGGCCAAGCGCGCGCCGTCGAAGCTGGTCTGCGTGTTCGACCCGAATTTCGGCGTCTTCGGCTACCTCAACCGCGACTCGTTCGTGGCGGACATGGTCCACTCGATCGAGACGCACTACCTGTCGTTCGATGAGGACGGCGTGCACTCCGATCTGCGCACGATCACGTTCGACGTCGTTTTTGCCCCGACCTGAGCCGAACCGACTTGCACCGGCGGCCGCACAAAGGGCTCGCTCTTCCTGGCAGCCGCAGCCTCAGGCTCCGGCGACCTGACGAAGCAGCGCCAGCATCTCCGGCGTCGGGAAGCCGTCGGCGACCAGGCCCTGGTCGGCCTGGAAGCGGCGCAGCGCGGTGCGCGTCGCCGGGCCGATGATGCCGTCGACGGTACCGAGGTCGTAGCCCAGGTCGGTCAGCAACTGCTGCAGCGCGAAGCTCTCGTCGCGGCTCAACGCCGCCAGGTCGCGCGGCCAGTTGCCCAGGAACGGACCGCCGCCGGCGATGCGGTCGCCGAGATGGCCGACGGCCAGCGCATAGGCGACGGCGTTGTTGTAGGCGCGGATGACGTCGAAATTCTCGTAGACCAGGAAGGCCGGGCCGCGGGCGCCGGCCGGCACGATCAGTGCGGCCTGCAGGTCGGCGACCGGCAGCGCGCCGCCGTCGGCGGCCAGAACCCCCATCGCGGCCCAGTCCGCCAGCGAGCGGCGGCCGTCGCCGTCGGCCAGGCCGTAATCGAAATTCGCCGGCAGCCCGACCTCGCGGCCCCAGCGCTCGCCGTCGACCCAGCCCTTGTCGTCGAGATAGTTGGCGGTGGAGGCGAGCGCGTCGGTCGACGAGCCCCAGATGTCGCGCCGGCCGTCGCCGTCATAGTCGGTGGCGTATTGCAGATAGGCGGTCGGCATGAACTGGGTATGGCCCATCGCGCCGGCCCATGAGCCGAGCATCCGGTCGGGGGAGATGTCGCCCGACTGCAGGATCTGCAGCGCCGCCAGCAGGTGCCGGCGGAAGAAGTCGGCGCGCCGGCCCTCCCAGGCCAGGGTGGCGAGCGAGCGGATCACGCTGAAGTCGCCGAAATTGGCGCCGAAGTTGCTCTCGATGCCCCAGATCGCCACCACATATTGCGGCTGCACGCCATAGCGGGCGGAGATCACGGCCAGTGGCTCGGCATATTGCGCATAGAGCTCGCGCCCGCGCGCGACCCGCGCCTCGCTGACCGCGCTGTCGAGATAGTCCCAGATCTGGCGGGTGAACTCCGGCTGCGAGGTGTCGAGCTCGACCACCCGCGGGTTCGGCTCGACGCCGGCGAAGGCCGCGTCGAGGGTGGCGTCGGTGATCCCGGCGGCCCGCGCCTCCACCTTGAAGTCCTCGAGCCACGCCACGAAGGTCTGCGCGGGCAGCACCGGCGCGGCGGGCGGCTGTTCCGCGGCCGGCGCGGTGGCGACGGTGCCGCCGGCGACCGGCTCCTGCGACGAGGCGGCGGTCTGGCATGCGGCGAGGCCGCCCAGCATCGCGGTCATCAAGATGGCCCTGCCGGCCCTGTGGTGATTCATCCCTTGCCTCGCCGATTGCTGTGTCGGTCCGCCCGCCGGCCTCGACGGCCGCTGCCGCGAAGGCTACACCATCGGCCGATGATGGCGAAATCGGGGCAGGCGCCGACGCGCGATTCCATGGCCGTGCGGCCGAGATGGCACGGCGCCCCGGTCCTGTCCAGTTACGGCGCATGAACGCGCCGCGGATGCGCCCGATGGCGCAGGCGCTCGAAGCCGCCCGTGCGGCGGCGGCGGGCGGCGACGCGCCGATCGGCGCGGTGCTGGTCGACACCGACAGCGGCACGGTAATCGCCACTGCCGGCAACCGGGTCGAGCGCGACGGCGATCCGACCGCGCACGCCGAAATGCTGGCGATCCGGGCCGGTGCCGCCGCGCTGGGCGCGAAGCGGCTGACCGGCTGCGACCTCTATGTGACGCTGGAGCCCTGCCCGATGTGCGCCCAGGCGATCGCGCTGGCCCGCATCCGGCGGCTCTATTTCGGCGCCTTCGACCCGAAGGGCGGCGGGGTCGACCACGGCGCGCGCATCTTCGACCAGCCGACCTGCAACCATCGGCCGGAGGTCATCGGCGGCGTGATGGAGCGCGCCTGCGGCGAGCTGCTGCGGGACTTCTTCGCCGCGCGGCGCTGATGCCGCCGCGCCACAGCCAGCCACGCCATCCCGGTCCGGGCCGCTTGCGCGTGCGGGCCGACCGGCACGGAAAGGGACTGTCATGAGCCTGAGTGCGCCACCCAAGGTGACCGCCTTTCGCATTCGCCCGGTCAAGGCGCCGCTGGCCAAGCCGCATCGTTCGGCCTCCGGCCTGATCGAGGTTGCGTCGCTGGTGCTGCTGGACGTGGAGACCGATGCCGGCGTGACCGGCGCGTCCTATGTCTTCGTCTACGCCCCGGCGATGCTGGCGCCGACGGCGGCCCTGCTGCAGGAACTGGAGGCGCTGGTGACCGGTGCCGCGGTCGCCCCCGCCGCGGTCACGGCGATGCTGCACGCGCGCTTCCGGCTGTTCGGCCTGCAGGGGCTGCTCGGCATCGCCATCAACGCCGTCGACATGGCGCTGTGGGACGCGCATGCCAAGCTGGCCGGCCTGCCGCTGTCGCGCCTGCTGGGCGGCGCGCCGCGCCCGGTCCGGGTCTACGACAGCCTGGGCATGATGGACCCGGACGACACCGCCCGCGACGTCGAGGCGTCGCTGGCGGCCGGGTTCCGCGCGTTCAAGATCAAGGCCGGCCGGCCCGATCCGCGTGACGACGCCGCCGTGGTGCACGCGATCCGCAAGGTGGCCGGCGCCGACTGCTGGGTTGCCGCCGATTTCAACCAGGCCTTCCTGGCGCCGGAGGCGACCGAGCGTATGCGGGTGCTGGACGCGGAGGGGCTGGCATGGATCGAGGAGCCGGTCAAGGCCGAGGACCATGCCGGCCATGCCGCGGTGCGCGCCGCGATCGCCACGCCGGTGCAGACCGGCGAGAACTGGTGGGGCCTGCCCGACATGCGTCACGCGCTGGACGCGCAGGCCTGCGACCACGCCATGCCCGACGTCATGAAGATCGGCGGGGTCACCGGCTGGATGGCGGCGGCGGCGCTGGCCGAGGCGCGGCAAATGCCGGTGTCGAGCCACCTGTTCGTCGAGATCTCCGCCCACCTGCTGGCGTCGACGCCGACGGCGCACATGCTGGAATGGTTCGACCTCGCCGCCGCCGTCGTCGCCAGCCCGCCGCGGGTGGCCGACGGCCACGCCCACGCCGACGACCAGCCCGGGGCCGGCATCCGCTGGAACGAGGCCGCCATCGGCCGCTGCCTGGCCTGAGCCCCCCTTTCGCAACCGCGGTCCCGACACCATCTTAGCTCGGCGGCGGCCCGCACGGCCGTGCCATCCCTCAGAGGGGCCTCGATGGTTCTGTCGCTGCTGGGCGGGCTGGTCCTGCTCGTGGCCGGGGGCGACGCGCTGGTGCGCGGCGCCGCCGCGCTTGCCCGCCGTGCCGGGCTTTCGCCGTTGCTGATCGGGCTGACGCTGGTCGGCTTCGGCACCTCCATGCCGGAACTGGTCACCAGCGTCGAGGCCGCCCTGCTCGGTTCGCCCGGCATCGCGGTGGGCAACGTCGTCGGCTCCAACATCGCCAACATCCTGCTGATCCTGGGCCTGGCGGCGGTGCTGACGCCGATCGCCTGCGAACCGGCCGCGTTCCGGCGCGACGCAACTGTGGTGGTGATCGCCGCCATCGCCTGCGCGATCGCCTGCGCCTACGGCACGCTGACCCGCGTCACCGGGATCGTGTTCCTGCTGGCGCTGGCGGCCTATGTCGCCGGCACCTATGCCAGCGAGCGGCGGCGCCTCGGCGCGGCCGTATCGCCGCCCGCCGCGACGACGGAGCAGCCGCGAACCCTGCTGGACAACGTCGCCGTTTGCGTCCTTCTCGCCGTCGGCGGAATCGCCCTGACCATCCTCGGCGCGCGCCTGCTGGTCGACGGCGCCGTCGCCCTGGCGGCGGAGGTCGGGGTCAGCGACACGATCATCGGGCTCACCGTGGTCGCCGTGGGAACCTCGCTACCCGAACTGGTGACGTCGGTCATCGCCGGCCTGCGCAGGCAGGGCGATATCGCGCTGGGCAACGTGCTGGGCAGCAATGTTTTCAACGTGCTGGGCATCCTCGGCGCGACCGCGCTGGTCGAGCCGCTGGTCATTCCGCCCGAGATCGTGCAGCGCGACCTCTGGGCGATGCTCGCCGCCACCGCACTGCTGGTCGTCGTCGCGCTGTCGTTTCGGCGCCTCGGGCGCCGCACCGGCGCCTTGTTCCTGGCGGCCTACGCCGGCTATCTCGGGATGCAGGTCGCATAGCGCCGCTAAAGCGGGCGGTCACCGCCGTACGGCATCGACCAAGCGCGCGATCATGGCGTCGCGGTCGGCGCGGAACGCGGCGACGAAGCCGGCCGGTGCGGCGGTGCCGGCATCGTGGGTGGCGCCCCAGGCGGCCAGTTCCAGCAGCACCGGAATCAGGCCGGCGCCCTTCGGCGTCGCGCCATAGACCACGCGGCGGCGATCCTGCGGGTCGGGCCGGCGCACCAAAATGCCCGCCCGCACCAGCCGCTTCAGCCGGTCGGCCAGGATGTTGCTGGCGATGCCCTCCTCGGCCGCGCGCAGCTCGCCGAAGCGGCTGCGGCCCTTGATCAGCACGTCGCGCAGCACCAGCAGCGTCCAGCGGTCGCCGAGGACGTCGAGCGCGAAGCTGATCGGGCAGCCGGATCGCCGGCCGGTCGGTTCTGCTGGCATGCTGGTCTCTATCGCCAATTCACTTGCAACATGCAATCGTTCTGTCTAACCATCGGTGCGAAAGAACTCTCTTACGGAGGAAGCGATGTCGATGACCGGCGGGTGCCTCTGCGGCGCCGTCCGTTACGAGGCCGATACCCAGGGCGGCGGCGGCCATTGCCAGTGCACCGACTGCCGTCGGGTCAGCGGCACCGGCCATTCCAGCCATATGATCGTGCCGGAAGCCGCGTTCCGCATGTCCGGCACGCTGCGCTACTACGACAAGGCGGCGGACAGCGGGAACATCGTCAGCCGCGGATTCTGCCCGACCTGCGGTGCGCCGGTGCTCTCGCGCAACGCCGGCTATGCCGGCGTCGTGTTCGTCCGGCCGTCGAGCCTGGACGACCCGGAGGCGTTCAAGCCAGCGATGGTGGTCTACACCAGCCGCGGCCCGTCGTGGGACCGCATCGACCCCGCGCTGCCGGCCTTCGCCACCATGCCGTCGGCCGACGAGATGCCGGACATGTAGGGCGATGGCGTTCGATCAGGATCTCGCCTCGCGCATCCGCAGCCACCTGGCCGCCCGCGGCGATGTCGAGGAAAAGCGAATGTTCGGCGGCCTGTGCTTCATGGTCGCCGGCCGGATGGCCTGCGGGGTGGCCGGCAGCGAGCTGATGCTGCGGCTGGGCAAGCGCGGCGCGGCGCAGGCGGCGACGGAACCGCATGCGCGCTATTGCGACTTCGTCGGCAAGCCGATGCTGTCGATGATCACGGTCGCCCCGGCGGGCTTCGCCGGCGACGCGGCGCTGGCCGGCTGGATCGACCGGGCGGTCGCCTGCGCCACCAGCGACGAGGATCCGCCGGTCAGGCGACGACGCGCCCGTTCTCCATCCTGACCAGCCGGTCCATCCGCTGGGTGACGACGGCATCGTGGCTGACGCAGACCAGCGTGCAGCCGAACGCCGCCGAAGCCGCCACCAGCTGGTCGGCGACCAGGGCGGCGTTGTCGGCGTCGAGGCTGGCGGTGGGCTCGTCGGCGAACAGCACGCGCGGCCGGTTGACCAGCGCACGGGCGAGCGCGACGCGCTGCTGCTCGCCGCGCGACAGCCGCTCCACCGGGCGGCCGTCGTCCGGCGCGTTGAAGTGGGCCAGCAGAGTGCGGGCGCGGTCGCGTTGCTCCGCGCTCGGCCGCCACTGGCCGAAGCTGGTCACCGCCAGCACGTTGCGCAGCGGGGTCATGCCGGCGATCAGGTGGAAATCCTGGAACACGAAGCCGGCATGGTCGCGGCGCCAGCGGTCGCGCGCGCCCTCGCCCAGCCCGACCAGGTCGACCGCGTCCCAGGCCACCCGGCCCTGCTGCGGCCGCTCGATGCCGGACAACACATAGAGCAGCGAGGTCTTGCCGGCGCCTGACGGGCCGACCAGGCCGATTTTCTCGCCCGCCCGGATCGCCAGCGTGTCGAGCGCGACGGCCTGGATGGAACGGCCGTAGGTCAGCCGCACGTCCGCGGCCGCCAGCTCCAACCCGCCCGGCACAGGCGTCGCCCCGTTCATGACCGACCGCCGCAGCGACGGGCAGCCATCGCCTCGCCACATTGCCGGCATTGAGTCATGATGGCGGCAGCAGCCCAAAGGGAGACCGACACGTGCGCACGATACTGGCGGCCCTGGCGCTGGCACTGGCCGGAGCGGGTGCGGCGCGCGCCGAAGCCCCGGAGTCCGCCGGCCCGCGCATGGTCGCGCCGGACGGCGCGGTGGTGACGCTGGACAGCGTGCTCGGCCCGCAGCCGCTGGTGCTCAACATCTGGGCGACCTGGTGCGGCCCGTGCCGCGAGGAGCTGCCCTCGCTGGCCGGCCTCGACGCCTGGCTGCGGCCGCAGGGCGGCGCGGTGCTGCTGGTCGCCGCCGAGCCGTCGCTGCCCGACATCGTCAACAAGTTCCTGCACGAGCGGCTGGGCGTGACCGCGCTCGATTCCTTTGTCGACCGCGCCGGGCTCATCGCCGCCGCCTTCCACGTGCAGTCCTATCCGACCACGGTGATCCTGGACGCCGACGGCCGGATCCTGGAGACAATCGGCGGCATGAGCACCTGGGACAGCCCCAGCATGCGCAGCTATCTCGGCCAGTGGCTGTCCGCTCAGCCCTAAGCTGTCCGCCGTCACCGGCTAACCCTTCAGCGCGCCGGCGACCGGCTGGCGATACAGCCGGAGCGAGGGAATCACGGCCAGCACCAGGCCGATGCCGATCAGGATCGCGACCAGGCCGACCTCCTGCCAGGTCAGCGCCACCGGCAGGCGCATCGCGGTCTCGGCCTCCAGGATCGACGACAGCAGCAGTGCCGCGCCCCAGCCGATGCCGAGACCGATCGCGGCGCCGACCGCGATCAACAGGCTGACGTTGATCCAGGCGACCGCGACCACATAGCCGCGCGAGGCGCCGAGCGCGCGCAGCACGCCAACCAGCCGGCGCTTCTGCGCCATCGTCGCCATGATCGCCAGCAGCACCGCACCGATCACCAGCACCTGGGTCAGGATCGAAATCCAGGCGAGCAGGTCGCGTACGTCGCCGAGCACGCCATAGAGCTGGATCAGCACCTCGGCCGGGAACACCGCCATGGTGCGGTCGTCGCTGCGGTAGCGCTGGCGCAGCTGGTAGGCGGCGCCGATGTCCGCCGGCTCGACCACGATGGCGGGCACACCCGGCAGGAAGGCGCGGTCCCAGGGCGGCCCGATCGCGGCCAGCGCGGCATGGTCGAGATCGGCATGGACATGGTCTTCCTCGCCCTCGTGCGCATCTGCCTCGTGGTCCTCGTCCTCGTCCGCATGCGCCGCGCCGGGCGCCGCCAGCATCGCCTCGATCTCCGCCTCGCTCGGCGCATGGCCGGTGGGCAGGCCGTGGGTGGCCCAGACGGTCTCGATCGGGATCAGGATCGCCCGGTCCCAGGGCGTGCCCAGCGGCGGCAGCCGGCCGGCGACCCGATAGGCGACGCCCTCGTGCTCGTCCTCGTCGTCCTCCAGCGCGATCTGGCCGTGGGTCGGCACGAACGCGGTGTCGAGCGCTAGCGGCACGTCCGCGCCGACCACCGCCTCGCCGGCAGCGGCGAACATCGCGCCCTCGGCCAGGTCCCCGCCGGCGAGGTGACGCACGAAATCCGCGGTGGTACCGACGATCTGCCGGCCCTGGTAGCTGTCGCCGAAGCCGAGCGGTGCGGCAAAGGCGACTCCGTCCGCGGTAGCCAGGTCGTCGAGGATCGTGCCGTCGATCAGGTCGAGCGAAGCCGGCTGCAGGTAGACCGAGGTCAGCACCAGCCTGGGTTTCGCTGCCCGGTGCGCCGATCAGCAGGTCGAACGCGTCGGCCGCCGCGCGCTGCCCTCGCGCAGCGCCCGCTCCTGCGCCGACACCGCGACGCCCAGCGCCACCGCCAGTGCCACCAGCGCCACGATGGCGAACGCGCCGGCACGGTTCTGCCGCAGATCGTTCAGCGCAATCGGCCGGGGTTGAACATCGGCTTCCGCGATCCGGACCACAGCCGCCTCGGCGGCGGCAACCGATTGCCCTCTACCACGTTCCGGGCGCCAGCGCGAACCGGCCCGGCGCCTCAGGCGATGCGGCGGCCGGCCGCGGCGCAGACGCACTCGACCGGCCCCGCCGGATCAGTTGCTCAGTGCACGACCGCTGATGCCGCTGGCGAAGTCCATGACGTGGAAGATGTAGTTCTGCTCGACCACGCCCTGGAACAGGTGCGCCCACGGCCCGATCGCATGGATCGAGACGTCCTCGCCGGTGTGGGTCTCCGACGACATCGGCACCAGGGCCTGCTGGACGAAGTCCGGGTCGGTGTCGACGCGGTCAGGTCGGCGCGCGCCCCGCCCTGCACCGCGCCGGGACCGTTGGCGAAGCTCAGCGTGGTGTAAGGCAGGCCGTCGTCGCCGAGCAGCAACTCGCCATGGAATGCCGCCAGGCCCAGGATCGGGTTGCCGCGCTCCGGATAGCCGTTGATCGTCAGCGTGTGGCTGTGATCCGCCGTCACCACGATCAGCGTCTCGTCCAGGTCGACCATGCCGACCGCCGTGCGGATCGCGTCCTCGAACGCCACCGCGTCGGTCAGCGTGCGATAGGCGTTGCCCTCGTGGCTGGCGTGGTCGACGCGCCCGCCCTCGACCATCCGGAAGAAGCCGTCCAGGTTCTGGCTCAGCTTCTCGATGGCGAAGGCGGTCATCTCGGCGATCGAAGGCTCGCCGCCAGCGTCGGTGGCGCGGTCGGCCTCATAGGTCATGTGCGAGCGGTTGAACAGGCCGAGCACGCGCTCCGCCGCCATGCGGATCAAGCGCCGCGAACTGCGCCATGTTCGAGACATAGGCACCGCCGGCGTCGACCCACTCGGCGGTCAGATCGCGCCGTCGGTGCGGTCGCTGTCTTGCCCTCGTCCTCGGGGTCGGCGGTCTCGGCGATGAACATCGCGCGGCCGCCGCCCAGCACCACGTCGATGCCGTCGCCATAGGGCAGGCCGACCAGCTGGCTGGCGATGTCGATGCAGCCAGCCGCGATCGCCTCAGGCGGCATGCTCGCTGTCGGCTTCCCAGTCGCGCACCGGCGTGTGAGCATAGGTCGCGGCCGGCGTCGCGTGGGTGATGCGCGCGGTGGAGACCACGCCGGTCGACCGCCCGCCGATTTCCGCCAGTTCCAGCAGGGTCGGCACCGAGTGGGCCAGCGCGGCGGCGCAGTCGCCGACATCGACGTCGGCGGTCACGCCGATCACGTCGTTGCGCGCCTTGACTCCGGTCATCATCGCGGTCGCGGTCGGCGCGCTGTCGGAGACCTGGCCGTCATGCGAGTAGTTGCGCGACAGCGCCGCATAGGGAACAGGTCGGTTGGCAGCTCGTAGGATCGCCGTCCAGGCCCTGCGACTGGCCCTCGAAGATGCGGGTCGCGGTCAGGGTCGACACGCCGAAGCCGTCGCCGACGAACAGGATCACGTTGCGTGCCCGGTTGGTGTTCGACGCTGCGCGAGGTGGCCAGCAGCATGTCGCGGCCCTGCTGGAAATAGGGGTCGCTCACCGGCAGGGTCTGTGCCAGCCCGGTGCCGGTCATCGTAGCAGCGCGCCGGAAGCCGCGCCGGCGGTCAGTGCGAAACGCATGCGCATCAGAGTCTCTCTCGCCTTGTTGTGTGGGAGGGAGATGCAGGCCTAACACCGGCCCATTGCCATGCGATGGCAGTTCGATGACGGCTGGATGACTGCGCCGATCGGGCCGGCGCAGGCTGGCTAGACCACCGCGACCTCGGCCTCGACCAGGCGGACGCGGCTGACGAATCCGGTGTCCTCATCGATCTCGGTGCCGAGCTCCAGCACCCCGCGCGCCGCGATCGCGACGTTGAACGGCAGCCATTCGATCGCGCCGTCGAGCTTGACCAGCACGATGTCGCGCGGCCAGTCGGCCTCGTTGTCGCAGAACGGGCACACCGCCATCGGGCGCCGGGTCAGCACGAAGAACGCGGCATCCGGTTTCAGCGGCGGCGCCATGAAGCCGGGGATGATGACTCCTCGCCGACCAGGCTCTGCGCCTCGGGCGAGACTCGCCGCCGCCGACATAGATGTGCGGATCTTCAGCTCGGGCGTGGCGAAGGACGGTCGCGGCAGGGCGGCGACCAGAGGCAGGGCGGTGAGGCCGGTCGGGGCCGAGCGACAGGACAGCATCGTGCGATCCTCGTGCCAGTTGCGGGACTTCCCGCATAGATCGGGCGGCGGATGCGCCCGGTCAACCGTTTCGGCGCGGGCGCCGTCGCATCGACGCGCCCGTACAACTGTCTTCGGAGCCGGGCGCGCCGCACCGACGCGCCCGTACAACTGTCTTCGGAGCCGGGCGCGCCGCACCGACGCGCCCGGCGGCCGGATCGTTCGGCCTCAGCGGCCGGCGCGCTCGCGCAGGTTCAGCGCGTGCGCCATCACGTGGTACACGAAGCTCTGTTCCTGGGTGGTCTGGAACAGGTGCGCCCACGGTCCCGACGCAAACACCGCCACGTCGTCGCCGCCGTGGGTCTCCGAAGCTGAACGGCACCAGCGCCTGCTGCACGTAGTCCGGGTCGGTGGTGTCGCACGTTGGTCAGGTCGGCGCGGGTTTCGCCGGCCGGCACTGCGCCGGGACCGTCCCAGTAGCCGACCGTCGTGTACGGCAGGCCGTCGTCGGCCAGGGCCGGCACGCCGCCGTTCATCGACAGGCCGAGGATCGGGTTACCGCGGTCGGCATAGCCGGCGATGGTGAACACGTGGCTGTGGTCGGCGGTGACGACGATCAGCGTCTCGTTCATGTCCAGCACTTCGGAAGCCGCCCGGATCGCGCGGTCGAACTCGACCGCATCGGTCAGCGCGCGATAGGCGTTGCCCTCGTGATGGGCGTGGTCGACGCGTCCGCCCTCGACCAGCATAAAGAAGCCGTCCTCGTCGCGGGACAGGATTTCGATCGCGGCCAGGGTCATGTCGGTCAGCGACGGCTCGCCGCCGGTGTCCGCCGCGCGGTCGGCCTCGTACTGCATGTGCGAGCCGTTGAACAAGCCGAGCAGGTGGTCGGTGGCGGCCAGGTCGAGTGCGGCGAAGCCTTCCTGGTTCCACACGAAGGCCGAGTTCGGATACTTCGCCAGCCACTCCTCGGTCAGGTTGCGGCCGTCCTGCCGCTCGCCGGTCTTGCCCTCGTCCTCAGGGTCGGCCACATCGGCCGGCAGGAAGCTGCGGCGCCCGCCGCCGAGCGCGACCTCGATGCCGTCGCCATAGGGATAGTCGATCAGCTGCGCCGCGATGTCCTTGCAGCCCATCGCGATGTCGGCCGCCTCCATGTCCTTGTCGTCCTCCCAGTCGCGGTCGGCCGACTTGGCATAGGCCGACGCCGGGGTGGCGTGGGTGATGCGGGCGGTGGAAACCACGCCGGTCGCCATGCCGGCCATCTCGGCCATGTCGAGGATCGAGCAGCTCGTTGCCCAGGCTGGCGCCGCAGTCGCTCAGCGCACCGTTCTCCGCGATGCCGATCGCGCCGGCGTAGGTCTTGGCGCCGGTCAGGAAGGCCGTCGCGGTCCCTGCCCAGATCGGGGATCTGCGCATCGGTATTGTAGGTCTTGACCAGCGACGAATAGGGGAAGGTCTCGAAGAACAGATAGTTCTCCTCGCCGCTGCCGCCGGCCAGCTGGCCCTCCATGATCCGGGCCGCCGTGATCGTCGGCACGCTCATGCCGTCGGCCAGGAAGATGATCACGTTCTTGGCCTGGCTGGTATTCAACGGCCGCGAGGCGATATCCGCGATGCGGGCCTCGGCGTCGGTGTACCAGCTGCTGGTGAACTGGTCGTACTCGGCGTGCGCGGCGGTGGCGCCGAGCGCCGCGAGCGCGGCCGAGGCTGCAAGGACGGTGCGAATCGACATATGCGTTCTCCCCTGATCGCCTGCTGCTGCAGGCTGTCCGTCGTGTTGCCCGTCGCGGTGCCGCGGTGCGGCCCCGCCGGGGGAGAACCAGAGTGGACATCTAGATCAGTGGCGACAACAGAAATGTTACGGATTTATGTCAGTTAATGATCGCGCCGCCGAAACGTGCCCCACCCTTGCGGGCCGATGCGGCAAGTCCCAGAATCGCCCGATTGGCGGTGCCTAACGCTGCTGACGGAGGGACACCCATGTTCACGCTGACGATCGCACTGCCCGTGTTGCTCGGCCTGGTCAGCGGCGCACCCTGGTGGGTGATGCCCGTCCTGATGATCTGACCCGGCAGCCGCCGGGTCAGCGCGGCGGGCCGAACAACGTCGCGGCGACCTGGCGCGGCGAGCGGGCGCGCACCGCATCGCCGATCAGGTTGCGCCACTCGTGCAGGGCGATGACCACCGGGTTGCGCGAGCGCTGGCCGTGGACCAGGCCGTAGCGCGGCCGCTCTGCCGGCAGCTCCGCCTGGAACGTGCCGAACAGCCGGTCGAACACGATCAGCACGCCACCGTAGTTGCGGTCCAGATAGGCCGGGTTCGAGGCGTGGTGCACCCGGTGGTGCGACGGCGTGTTCAGCACCCATTCCAGCGGTCCCAGCCGGCCCACCGCCTCGGTGTGCAGCAGGAACTGGTACGACAGGTTGGCGCCGATCAGCGCCGCGATCACCGTCGGCGGGAAACCGGCCGCGACCAGCGGCAGGTACAGCAGCCAGCCGCCGGACAGCACATTGGTCCAGCCCAGCCGCGCCGCCGCCAGCAGGGTGAACTCCTCCGGCGTGTGGTGGACCGCATGGGTCGCCCACAGCCAGCGCACGCGGTGGCTGAACCGGTGGAACCAGTAGTAGGCGAACTCGACCAGCAGAAAGCCGCCCGCCCAGACCCGCCAGTCGTCGGCCGGCAGGGTGTGCGGCGCAAGGGCGGCGACGCCGGCGAAGGCGGCGGCGACGACGGCCGCGCCCGGCGCCTTCAGCACCGCGCCGATGACGGCCACGCCCAGCGTCGCGGCGGCCGCGCGGAAGTCGTAGCCGCGGCGCGCCGGCCACAGCCGCCACGCCATCTCGGCCAGGATCAGGCCGAGAAACAGCAGCAGCAGCGCCGGATATTGCGCGAGCCCCTGCACCGCAGCCTCACCTGCGCGCCGCCAGCGCGGCCTGCGCTGCCGCCAGTTCGTCGCCGGAGACGCGATCGTCGCCGTCGGCATCGATGCGGTCGAACAGCGGCGTCGGGCCCTTGGCGAGCTCTTCGGCGCTGATCCGCCCGTCGCCGTCGGCATCGAACAGCGCGATCATCTCCGCCAGCCGCTGGCCGCGCGCCGCAGCCGCTGCCGGCAGGTCGCCGCTGTCGACATAGCCGTCGCCGTTGCGGTCGAAGCGGCCGAAGGCGTCCATGCGGAACGCAATCACCTCCTGCCGGGTGACGAAGCCGTCGCCATCGGCGTCGGCCGCGGCCATGCCGTCGAGCAGGCGGCCCTCGCCGAAGGGCTGGGCCACTGCGGCGGCACTGGCGCCGGCCAGCAGCAGGCCGAGCATCGCTGCAACTCTCATCTGGTACTCCTGTGCGGATCGGGATGCCGGACCGCGCGCCGACGGCCGCGGCATCCCTGCCTCCGGGGGGAGGGTGGCGGTCAGCGGCGCGGACAGGCCACCACGTTGCCGGCGACATCGTAGCAGGTGCCGGTGTGAACGTAGCCGCCGTCCGAGCTGTAGCTGCTCGACCCGACATAGCTGCCGTTGGCCCCTGACAACGTTGTCGTACGGCCGCCGGCCCAGCCACCGGCGGCGTTGCGGGTGAAGCCGCCCTGGCTCGCGATCCAGCCGCCGTTCGGCCCCTGGGCGGCGAATCCGCTGCCATGGGTGACGTTGCCGTTGCCGTCGAAGGCGGTGCCGCCGGCGCGGCAGGCCCAGCCGCCGTTGCCGGTGGCGCAGCCGCGGCTGCCGAACACGCCGCCGCCCTGGCCGTCGGTGGCGAAGCCGCGCCCGCCGAACAGCTGGCCGCCGTTCGGCCCGGTCCAGTTGTGGATCGTGCCGGCGCTGATGCCGCCCGCGCCGTTCTGGCGCCAGCCCGACAGCCGGCCGTCGGCCTGGGCGTCGAAGGCGGTCGCGGTCATGGCCACGAACAGTGCGGCGGTGAAGGCGGCGACTTTCATGATCATCTCCCATCGTCGGCGGGCGGCCCCGCGCCGGCCCGATGGACCCAAGCTAGGCGGCGGATGCAAGCGGCCGATGTCGCCGCCGTCTCGTTGCGTAAGATCGTGTTGCAGCGCGCGCCCCCGGCGTTACACAGCGTTACGCGCCCAAACGGACACGCAATCGACCGGAGCCTAGGATGGCCGCCATGACCGCCACGCCGCTCGTCGCCGTCGTCGAGGACGACCCGGAGATCCGCGCCCTTTCCGCCGCGCTGTTCGCGCGCGAGGGGTTCGACGTGGCCGCCTGCGCCAACGCCGCAGAGTTGGACGCCCTGCTGGCCCGGCGCCGCCCGGCGCTGATCGTGCTCGACGTGATGATGCCGGGCGAGGACGGGCTCTCGGTCTGCCGGCGGCTGGCGGCGGCGAACGGCCCGCCGATCATCCTGGTCACCGCGCGCGGCGAGGACATCGACCGCATCGTCGGGCTGGAGATCGGCGCCGACGACTATCTGCCGAAGCCGTTCCACCCGCGCGAGCTGATCGCCCGCGCCCGCGCCGTGCTGCGCCGGACCGCGCCGGCCGGCGACGAGCGGACGCCGACGGGCGAGATCTACGACTTCGCCGGCTGGACCTTCAACAGCGCCGCGCGCAGCCTGACCGACCCGGCCGGTGCCGCGGTCGAGCTGTCGGCCGGCGACTACGAGCTGCTGCTCGCCCTGGTCACCCACCCGCAGCGTGTGCTCAGCCGCGATTTCCTGATGGACTGGACCAAGGGCCGCGACGCCACGCCGATGGACCGCTCGGTCGACGTCGCCCTGTCGCGACTGCGCCGCAAGCTGGGCGACGACCCGGCCGCGCCGCAGCTGATCCGCACCGTGCGCAACGGCGGCTACCTGTTCGCGGCGACGGTGCAGCGGCGCTGAGATGGGACCGCTGGCCAACACCCTGTTCGTGCGGCTGGCGGCGCTGCTGCTGATCGGCTTCGTGCTGTTCAACCTGGCGATGGCGCTGGCGCTGTTCGCGCCGTTCGGCCGCGAGCGGGCTGAGCTTTACCGCTATCCGCTCGCCCGCCAGGCGGCGGCGATCGTGACGCTGTACGAGGCGACCCCCGGTCGGACGGCCGCTGCTGCTGGACGCGCTCAACTCGCGCGCGCTGTCGGTCTCGGCGGTCGCGCAGCTGCCGGCGCTGGACGAGCCCGGGCTGCTGTCCGCCGCGATCGCCGATTTCCTCGCCGACTATTCCGACGCTCGCCGGCCGCGACCTGCGCGTCGAGCTGCGCCGCCGCGGCGCGGCGGATCGCGCCGCCGCCGGCGGCGACGATGCCGAGATGGTGCCGGCGCGCCTGTTCATCGGTCTCGACGCCGGCGGCTACCTGGTGCTGGAGCCGGCGCGCGGCGCGCTGTTCGACGCCTTTCTCGCCCGCGGGCTGGCGCTGACCGGCGTCGCCGGCGTGCTGGTGATCGTCGGCCTGTATTTCGCCGTCCGCCGCACCGCGCGCCCGATCGCGCGGCTGGCCGACCATGCCCGCGGCCTGGCCGACCGGCTCGACGCGCCGGCGCTGGAGGAGAAGGGGCCGCGCGAGCTGCGCCAGCTGGCCCACGCGCTGAACCAGATGCAGGCGCGCATCCGCTCGCTGGTCGACGAGCGCACCCGGCTGCTGGCCGCCACCACCCACGACCTGCGCACCTATCTGACCCGGATGCGGCTGCGCACCGAGTTCATCGCCGACGACGACCAGCGGGCACGGGCCGAGCGCGACATCGACGAGATGGAGACGCTGGTCGCCGACACCCTGCTATTCGCCCGGACCAGCAGCGGCCACGGCGACCCCGACGCATGCTGCGACCTCGGCGCCGAGCTCGATGCGCTGATCGCGGCCCGCGTCGAGCTCGGCCAGCCGGTCGCGCTGGCCGGCGCGCGTCCGCAGGGCGCGCTGGCACGGATCGAGCCGCTGGCGCTGCGCCGCATCCTCGCCAACCTGGTCGAGAACGCGCTGCGCTATGGCGGCAACGCGCGCGTCGCCGCGATCCCGGAGGCGGACGCCTGGACGATCGCGGTCGACGACGACGGCCCCGGCATTCCCGAGGCCGACCTGGAACGGGTGATGGCGCCGTTCGAACGGATGGAGCCGTCGCGCGGCCGATCGAGCGGCGGCGCCGGCCTCGGCCTTGCCATCGCCCGGGCGCTGGCCGCGGGTCACGGCGGCAGCCTGACGCTGACCAACCGGCCCGAGGGCGGCCTGTGCGCCAGCCTGCGCGTGCTGCGCGCCGGCTGAGCGCGCCGCGGCGCGCTATCCGGCCAGGAACTTCACCACGCTGGCGTTGAAGCGCTGCGGGTTCTCGATGAACATGAAGTGCCCGCCGCCGTCGGCCTCCTCGTAGATGTCGGCGGTGGCGCCGGGGATCTGGGCAGCGATCCAGCGCTGCGATTCGGCGGTGAAGATCGAGACGGTGCCGCCGACCACCAGCGTCGGCACGCGGATGCGGCCGATGGCGTCGCGCCAGTCGTTGTGCAGGTGGTTGAATTGCAGGTCGGCCGCATATTGCCGCGGCATCTTCAGATTCTGGCCGACGATGAAGTCGAAGGTCGCCGGGTCGAAGCCGGCGGTGAACATGCGCCGCAAGAAGGCCGGCGTGTCGGCCTCGGCGGTCGGGCTGGTCAGCGTGGCGTAAAGCTGGTAGGCGCCCTCCGGCGTCGGGAACAGCACGCCGTAGTCCCTGATCTGCTGGGCGGTCCAGCCCGGCTTGGCGATGGCGCAGGGCGCCTGGTCGACCACGACCAGGCCGGAGACGCGGCCATAGCCGAACAGCTCATGGTAGCACCAGGCGATCGAGCTGCCCATCGAGTGGCCGAGCAGCACCACGTCCTCCAGGTCGAGCGCGGTCAGCATGTCGTGCAGGTCGGTCGCCAGGCGCGCGATCTTGTAGCCGTGGTCCGGCTTGTCGGATTCGCCGTGGCCGCGCATGTCGACCGCCAGCACCCGCGCCGCCTGGGCCAGCGCCGGAATGTTCTCGCGGAAACACGGCCGCGGTCTGCGACCAGCCGGGAATCATCACCAGCGGCCGCCCGCTGCCCGCCTCGATGTAGCGCAGCGTGACGCCGTCGTTGGTCTTCACTTCCTTGCGTGTGGCAAGATCGACCGCCATCCTTTCCTCCCTCCCCAGAGTGTCGCCGATTTTCGTCGTTCCGCGCCGTTCTTAGCCTCGCAACGGCGACCGAAAGCCTTCGCTCAGCCCGGCACCGGCGCGTCGGCCCGCACCAGGCCTTCGTGCTTCAGTTCGGCCCACAGGTCGGCAGGGATCGGGAACGCCATCAGGTTGGCGTTGCGCTGCACCTCGTAGGGCGTGACGGCGCCTGGAATCAGCGCCGACATCGCCGGATGGGCGAGCGGGAACTGCAGCGCCGCCGCGGCCAGCGGCACGCCGTGGCGCTGGCAGACCGCCTGGATGCGGCTGACCCGATCGAGAATCTCGGGCGTGGCGTCGACGTAGTTGTACTTGGCGCCGGGGATCGCGCCGGTGGCCAGGATGCCGGAGTTGTAGGGGCCGCCCAGCATGATGCCGATGTTCTTCTCGACGCACAGCGGCAGGAAGTCGTCGAGCGCGCCCTGCTCCAGCAGCGTGTAGCGGCCGGCAAGCAGGAAGCAGTCGAAGTCGCCGTCGCGGGCGAAGCGGGCGCAGACGTCGGCCTCGTTGACGCCGACGCCGATGGCGCGGACCGTGCCGTCGTCGCGCATCTTGCGCGCCGCCCGGTACGAGCCCTCCATCGCCTCGCGGTAGCGCTGTTCGTAGCCGTCGCCGTGAGTCCAGACGTCGACGTCGTGGATCAGCAGCACGTCGATGCGCGGGATGCCGAGGCGCATCATCGACTGCTCGACCTCGCGGAACGCGCCGTCGTAGCTGTAGTCGTAGACCGTGGCGAAGCCGATGCTGTGCTGCCACTGGCCCATGTCGATCTTGCCCGGCTCGCCCGGCGCCAGATAGCGGCCGATCTTGGTCGACAGCACGAAGCTGTCGCGCGGCTTCTGCCGCAGCACGGCGCCGAGGCGCAGCTCGCTGAGCCCATGGCCGTAGAGCGGAGCGGTGTCGTAGAGCCGGACGCCGAGGTCGTAGGCGCGCTGCACGGTCGCCCGGCAGACGTCCTCGTCGAGCACCTCGTAGACGCTGCCCAGCGGCGCCGCGCCGAAGCCGAGCGCAGTGACCTCCACGTCGGTCGCGCCCAGGCGACGCCGATCGGTCGGCTGCATGTCCATTCCCCCCCTCGGTCGATTGTTCGGCCACGGCCGTGGCGCGTTGCCGTCACTGTGGCCGGTCGCTTGGCGTCCGGCAACGGCGAAGGTGCCGCAGCGGCCGGGCGGTCAGGTCCGCTGCAGCCGGGCGAAGGCCAGGTCGATGGCGCGGACGGTCTCCGACCACAGGCCCAGCGCCGGCAGGCCGTCGCGCGCGATCCATGCCGCCGCCGCCGCGTCGTCGCCGGCCACCGGCTCGCCCGCGGTCCAGCGGGCGACGAAATCGACCAGCGTGAAGTGATAGGTGATCGCGCCGTCGGGGCCGCGGCCGATGCCGTCGAACACGTCGATCAGGTCGACCAGCTCGATCTCGACGCCGGTCTCCTCGCGCACCTCGCGCACGGCGGTCTCGCGCACCGTCTCGCCCCAGTCCTGGCGGCCGCCGGGCAGCGACCAGCTGCCCTTGTTCGGCGGCTTGCCGCGCCGGATCAGCAGCACATCGTCGCCCTTGATCACCACCACACCGACGCCGCAGACCGGCGCAAGCTCGGTCATGGTCTCTTGGCCACGTCGGCCACGGTGCCGCCGGTCAGCGCGACCAGCGCCGTCGGCTTCAGCCGGAACACGGCGTTGGGCGTGCCGGCCGCGGCCCAGATCTCGTCGAATGCCATCAGGTCGCGGTCGATCAGCGTCACCGGCGGCGTCAGGTGGCCGACCGGCGGCACCCGCCGATGGCGAAGCCGGTGCGCGCCCGCACGAAGTCGGCGTCGGCCCGGCCGACCGGCTCGCCGAGCAGGGCGGACACCGCCTTCTCGTCCACCCGGTTCACGCCGCTGGCGACGACCAGCACCGGCCGGTCGCTGGCCTTGGCGCGGAAAACCAGCGACTTGGCGATCTGGGCGACCGTGGTGCCGATTGCCGCGGCCGCCTCCTCGGCGGTGCGCGTGGTGTCGGCGAAGCGTACCACCTTGTGGTCGCCGCCGGCGGCGTCGAGCACCGCCTGCACGCGCGCCGCGCTGCCGGCCAGCGCCTCCGGGTCGGTCACCCGCCCAGTTCCCGGCCGCGCCGCGTCGCCGCCTCGACCGCCTCGCGCAGCAGCGCGGCCATGCCGTCGCCGTCGCGCATCAGCACACCCAGCGCAGCCGCGGTGGTGCCGCCGGGACTGGTGACGTTGCGGCGCAGCTGGTCCGCCGGCTCGACCGCCCGCTCGGCCAGCGCCCCGGCGCCGGCCACGGTGACGCGGGCGAGCTGGGCGGCGAGCGCCGGCGCCAGCCCGACCGCCTCGCCGGCCGCGGCCAGCGTCTCGATCAGCAGGAACACATAGGCCGGGCCGCTGCCGGACACCGCGGTGACCGCGTCCATCAACCCCTCGTCGTCGACCCAGGCGACCTGGCCCACGGCGGCCATCAGCGCCTCGGCCAGCGCGCGGCGCGGGCCGTCGACGGCGGCATTGGCGACCAGCACGCTCATGCCGTGGCCGATCGCCGCCGGCGTGTTCGGCATGGCGCGCAGCACCGGCGCGTCGGCGCCGAAATAGCCTTCGAACGTCGCGATCCGGGTGCCGGCGGCGATGGACAGCGCGCCCGCCCCGCCGGCTACGATGTCGGCATAGGCAGGCGCCACAGTCGCCATCGCCTGCGGCTTGACCGCGAACACCACGATGTCGGGCCGGAAAGCGACGGGTATCGCGGCGCGGTCGTCGACGCAGCGGACGCCAGCCTGCACGGCCCAGGCCAGCGCGTCGCGCGCCGGCTCGACCACACAGGCGTGGGCGGGGCGCAGGCCGCGGTCAAGCCAGCCGCGCAGCAGGGCGCCGCCCATCTTGCCGCAACCGACCAGCAGGATGCGGGCGGACTCAAGCGATGCGTCGGTCATGCCGGCAGCGTGGCGCGAATCGGGCGGTCCGGCAAGGGGCGCCGGTCAGGCCTCGCCGACCGTCTCCAGCAGCGAGGCCTCGATCGCCGCCTTCGGGTCCTTGCCGCCCCAGATGACGAACTGGAAGGCCGGGTAGAAGCGCTCGCACTCGACCAGCGCGATATCGATCAGGTCCTCGACCTGCTCCGCGCTCGGTCCCTTGGCGCCGCGCAGCAGGATCGCATGGCGGAACAGCACCATGCCGTCCTCGTCGCTGGCGTCGAAATGGCCGATCCACAGCCGCTCGTTGACGATGGACAGCAGCTCGTGCACCGCGGCCCTGCGCGCCTTCGGCACCTTCATGTCGAATGCCGCGCTGAACTGCATCACGCTGAGTTCGTCGCACCAGCCGAAGTAGATCCGGTAGTCGCACCACTGGCCGGTCACCTCGATCGCCAGTTCGTCGTCGCCCTGGCGGTGGTGCGGCCATTCATTGGCGGCGACCAGCTCCTCGACCAGGTCTATCGGGTTGGGCATGGATTCGGTTGCGAACTCGGCGATTGTCCCCATCGTCTGGAACCCTCCTTGCCTTCGTCCGGCCGGTAAGGCGTGCGGCCACGCCCGGCAACAAGATGTAGCGGTGCAACGCGACATGTAGTGGGACGACGCGACGCGGGCACTACACTGAGCAACCTATGGAACGCGGAATCGCGCCGCAAGCGCAGAGTGGCCGGCACCGGCGAAAAATCGGTGGATTACGTTGGAGCCCGGCGCGGGCGCCCCGGCGGCCGGCCGCTCAGCTGCGCCGCACCCGCGGGTTGATCACCCCATAGAGAATGTCGACGGCAAGGTTGACCAGAATCACCGTCACCGCGATCAGCAGGATGCCGCCCTGCACCACCGGATAGTCGCGGCGCCCGATCGCCTCCACCATCCACTTGCCGATGCCGGGCCAGGCGAAGATGGTCTCGGTCAGAATCGCCCCGGTCAGCAGCACGCTGACCTGCAGGCCGATCACCGTGACCACCGGGATCAGCGCGTTGCGCAGCGCGTGCAGGCCGACCACACGGCCGGGGCCGAGGCCCTTGGCGCGCGCGGTGCGCACATAGTCCTCGTTCAGCACCTCCAGCATCGACGAGCGGGTCATCCGCGCGATCACCGCCAGCGGAATGGTGCCGAGCACGATCGACGGCAGCACCAGGTGATGCGCCGCCGACCAGAAGGCGTCGGTGTCGCCGGCGAGCAGGCTGTCGATCAGCAGGAAGCCGGTCACCGGCTCCACCCAGTAGAGCACGTCGATGCGGCTGGACACCGGCGTCAGCCCCCAGGTCACCGAGAACAGCCACATCAGCAGCAGCGCCCACCAGAAGATCGGCATGGAATAGCCGGTCAATGCCGCGCCCATCGTGGTGTGGTCCAGGAAGGAACCGCGCCGCACCGCGGCAAGCACGCCGATCGGGATGCCGACGACGACCGCGAGGCCGATGGCGAACACCGACAGCTCGACCGTTGCCGGGAACAGCTCGAAGAACTCGGACAACACCGGCTGCCGGGTCTTGATCGAGGTGCCGAGGTCGCCCTGCAGCACCAGGCCGATGAAGCGGAAATACTGCTCGACCAGCGGCCGGTCGAAGCCGTAGCGGGCCATCATCTCGGCATGGCGCTCGGGGTTCAGGCCGCGTTCGCCGGCCATCAACATCACCGGGTCGCCCGGGATCAGGTGAATGATCGAGAAGGCGAAGGTGGTGACGCCGAGGAAGGTGACGGCCAGGATCAGGGCGCGGATGGTCGTGGTGCGCAGCATGGCTACGACACTGCACCAACCGCGCGGCGTTGCCCAGCCCCAGGCGCCGGGCCGGCGTCGCGCCGCGACCCGAGGTTTGGCCCGAAATTCGCATTTGTTCGCTGCCGGGATTGCTGACAATCTGGAGGCAGGGCGAGACGGGGGACGCTGGCACCATGCTCGACACGATCGTTCGCGGCGCCAATCTGCAGGACGGCCGCACCGGCATCGACATCGGCTGCAAGGACGGCCGGATCGTCGAGGTCGCGCCGCGCATCGCGGCCGAAGCTGCGGACGAGATCGACGCCGCCGGGCGCCTGGTCGTGCCGCCCTTCGTCGACTGCCACCTCCACCTCGACGCCGTGCTGACCCACGGCAACCCGCGGATCAACGAAAGCGGCGAGCTGTACGAGGGCATCGACCTGTGGGCCGACCTGAAGGCGACGCTGACCCCCGACGACTACAAGCGCCGCGCCATCGACTATTGCCACTGGGCGATCGCCCAGGGCACGCTCGCAATCCGCGCCCATGTCGACACCTGCGACCCGCGGCTCGCCCAGGTCGAGGCGCTGATCGAGGTGCGCGACGCGATGCGCCCCTATATCGACCTGCAGCTGGTCGCCTTCCCGCAGGACGGGTACTACCGCTACGACGGCGGGGTCGACCTGCTGCGCCGCGCGGTCGACATGGGGATGGACGCGGTCGGCGGCATTCCGGACTTCGAGCTGACCGCCGGCCTCGGCAACGAGTCGGTGCGGGAGCTGGCCGAGCTCGCGGTCGACAGGGGCCTGCTGGTCGACATGCACACCGACCAGACGCTGGACCCGCAGTCGCGCCAGATCGAGGCGCTGACCTGGCAGACCAGGCGGCTGAAGCTGGGCTCGCGCGCCAGCGCCAGCCACTGCACCTCGCTGACCATGTTCCACGACAACTACGCGGCCAAGCTGATCGCGCAGATCGCCGATGCCGGCCTCAATGTGATCGTCAGCCCGATGACCAGCGCCACCTGCCTGAAGACGATGACGCGGGTGGCCGAGCTGTGGGACGCCGGCGTCAACATCGGCTTCGGCCAGGACTGCGTGATGGACCCGTGGTACGCCTTCGGCAAGGAGGACATGCTCGACGTCGCCCACATGGCGATCCATTTCGGGCGCCTGCTCAGCGAGCGGCGCAAGGCGCAGGTGTTCGACGGCATCACCTATGGCGGCGCACGGGCGCTGAGCCTGGACGGCTACGGGCTGGAGCCCGGCTGCCGCGCCGACATGGTGGTGCTGCAGGCGGCGACGCCGATGGAGGCGGTGCGGCTGAAGGCGACCCGGCTGCGCGTTGTCCGCGCCGGCCGCACCATCGCGCGCAGCGAACCGCGCGTCGCATCGGTGACGCTCGGCAACGACACCCGCACGGTCGACTTCTCGGCCGAGAGCGTGCGCCACTGAGCGGCCAGGCGGAGCAGATCGGCCGGCCGCGCCCGACCGCGAACGAACCAAACACAACGGCAACCAGAGGGAGCTTCCGAATGACCATGAGACTGATTCTCGCCGCCGGCACCGCGCTGACACTGACCGCGGCCGTGGCACAGGCCCAGGACCCGATCCACGTCGCCGCGATCTACACGGTGCCGGTCGAGCAGCAGTGGGTCAGCCGCATCCACAAGGCGATGCAGGAGGCCGAGGCGCGCGGCGAGATCACCTACGAATGGGCCGAGAACGTCGCCCAGACCGACAACGAGCGCGTGGTGCGCGAATATGCCGAGGGCGGCGCCGACCTGATCGTCGGCGAGGCATTCTCGTGGGAACGCGCGGCCCGCACCGTCGCGGCCGACTATCCCGACACCGCCTTCCTGATGGGCTCCAGCTTCGGGCCCAGCGGCGAGAATTTCGCCGTGTTCGACAACTGGATCCACGAGCCGTCCTATCTGACCGGGATGATCGCCGGCGCGATGACCCAGTCGAACAAGATCGGCATGGTCGGCGGCTATCCGATCCCGGAGGTCAACCGGCTGATGCACGCCTTTCTCGACGGCGCCTGCTCGGTCAACCCGGACATCGAGTATCTGGTGACCTTCATCGGCAGCTGGTACGACCCGCCGAAGGCGAAGGAGGCCGCCTTCGCCATGATCGATGCCGGCGCCGACCTGATGTACGCCGAGCGCTACGGCGTGTCCGACGCGGCCAAGGAGCGCGGCGTGCTGGCGATCGGCAACGTGATCGACACCGCTGCGGAATATCCCGGCACGGTGCTGGCCAGCGCGCTGTGGCACTTCGAGCCGACGGCGGACAGGGCGATCGCCGCGGTGGCCGGCGGCAGCTTCGAGCCGGCCGACTACGGCCAGTACAGCTACATGGCCTATGGCGGCGGCTCGATCGTGTACGACGATGGCCTGGTCCCGGCCGACGTCGCCGGCGCGATGCAGGCGACCCAGCAGGACATCATGGACGGACTGTTCCGGGTCAACGTCAACGACTCCGCCCCGAAGTCCGGCACCTGCGCCGAGCGCGGCTAGGGTCCGCCCGCAAGGCCCGGTGCGGCGATGGCGGCGCGGCCTCCAGTGCTCACACGTCGTGCCCGGCCCCGTGCCGGGCGTCCCCTTCCGGGCACGCAGCCCCGGCGGGAGATCCCCGGGACAGACCCGGGGATGACGTGCTGAGGTGATTATGCCGGTGGGCGGCGCCGCCGCCGTCGTCCTGCGACTGACCGGCGTCAGCAAGCGCTTCGGCCCGGTGATCGCCAACGACGCCATCGACCTGGTCCTGCACCGGGGCGAGGTGCTGGCGCTGCTGGGCGAGAACGGCGCCGGCAAGACCACGCTGATGAGCATCCTGTTCGGCCACTATGTGGCCGACATCGGAACCGTGGACTATGCCGCGGCCGACGGCACGCTGGTACCGCTGCGCGCCGGCTCGCCGGCCGCGGCGCTGGAGGCCGGCATCGGCATGGTCCACCAGCACTTCACCCTGGCCGACAATCTGAGCGCCTTCGACAACATCACGCTCGGCTCGGAGCCGCTGTGGCGCGCCCGCCGGGCGGTCCGGGCGGCGCGCGCGAAGCTGCAGGGCCTGATGGAGGGCTCGGGCCTGACCGTCGACCTCGACGTGCCGGTGGCGCGGCTGTCGGTCGGCGAGCGGCAGCGGGTGGAGATCCTGAAGGCGCTCTATCGCGATGCCCGCATCCTGATCCTCGACGAGCCGACCGCGGTGCTGACCCCGCAGGAGGCCGACCAGCTGTTCGCCATCCTGCGCCGGCTGCTCGCCGACGGCCTGGCGGTCATCTTCATCTCCCACAAGCTGGGCGAGGTGCTGGCGATCAGCGACCGGGTGATGGTTATGCGGCGCGGCCGCGTAGTCGCCGAGACGCCGACGCGCGAGGCCGATGCGCCGCGCCTTGCCGGCCTGATGGTCGGCGAGGCGGTCGCCGAACCGAAGCGGACGCCGCAGCCGCCGCAGGCGCCGGTGCTGGAGATCGAGCGTGTCAGCCTGCGCTCCGGCGACGGCCGCACCGCCCTGGAAGACGCCACGCTGACCGTCCACGGCGGCGAGATCGTCGGCATTGCCGGCGTATCCGGCAACGGCCAGGCGGCGCTGTCGGAGCTGGTCAGCGGTCTGGGCAGGCCGGCGGCCGGCAGCGTGCGCCTGAACGGCGCGCCCGCTCCGGTCGGCCGGCCCGGCGCGACCACCCGGGCGGGCGTCGGCCGGATACCGGAGGACCGGCATCGCGACGGCGCCATCGCCGACATGACGCTGTGGGAGAACGCGATCATCGAGCAGCACGCCCAGCCGCGTTTCGGCCGGCTGGGCATCCTGCGCCGGCGCGAGGCGCTGCGCCACGCCGACCGGCTGATCGTCGACTACGACATCCGCTGCCCCGGCCCGCATGTGCGCACCGGCCTGCTGTCCGGCGGCAACATGCAGAAGCTGATCCTGGGCCGGGTGATGGCGGTGTCGCCGCGGCTGGTGCTGGCCAACCAGCCGACGCGGGGGCTGGACGTCGGCGCGGTCGCCTACGTCCACGGCCAGCTGTTGGCGGCGCGAGCGCGGGGCGGCGCGGTGCTGCTGATCTCCGAGGACCTCGACGAGCTGATGCAGCTGTCGGACCGGATCGCCGTGATCTACCGCGGCAGGCTGACCGCGGCGCGCGCCACCGAGACGCTCACGCGCACGGCGCTGGGCCTGATGATGGCCGGCCGCGGCGACGGGGCAGCCGATGCGGCTTGAGCCGAGGGACCAGGCGCCGCTGGCGCTGACCGTGCTGGCGCCGGTCGCCGCCGCCTTCGCCGCGCTGGTCGTGGCCGCGGTGCCGCTGGCCTGGGCCGGCGCCGACATCGGCCGCGCCTTCGGCCTGATGATCGAGGGCTCCGTCGGCAACAGCCTGGCGCTGACGGAGACTCTGACCCGTGCCGCGCCGCTGATCCTGACCGGGCTGGCCGCCGCAGTCGCCTTCCGCGCCAAGCTGTGGAACATCGGCGCCGAGGGCCAGCTCTACATGGGCGCGCTCGCCGCCATCGCGGTGTCGATGGCGGTGGCGCCGGCCGACCCGTTCGCGGAGATGGACCCGGACTCGCTGGGTGCCGCGGGCTGGTTCATGATCCCGGCCACTCTGATCGCCGGCGCGGTCGCCGGCGCGCTGATGATGCTGGGACCGACGATTCTGAAGCTCAACCTCGGCGTCGACGAGGTGGTCACCACCCTGCTGATGAACTTCGTCGTCCTGCTGTTCCTCGGCTGGATGCTGGAAGGGCCGATGCAGGACCCGATGGGCATGGGCTGGCCGCAGACCATCCCGGTCGCCGACGCCGGCGTGCTGCCCAAGCTGGTGCCGCGCACGCGGCTGCATGTCGGCCTGCTGATCGGGCTGGTGATCGCCGTGCTGACCTGGCTTGCCATCGCCCATACGGTGTGGGGCTACCGGGTTCGAGCGGTCGGCCTGAACCCGCGCGCGGCCGCCTTCGCCGGCATCCCGGTCTGGCGGACCATGCTGACCGTCGGCGCCTTCTCCGGCGCGCTGGCCGGTCTGGCCGGCGCGGTCGAGGTGGCGGGTTCGAAGGGCTATGTCACCAGCGACCTGTCGCCCGGCTTCGGCTACACCGGCATCGTGGTGGCGATGCTGGCGCAGCTCAGCCCGCTGGGCGTCGTGCTGTCGGCGCTGTTCCTGTCCGCCGTGTTCGTCGGCGCCGATTCGATGAGCCGGGAGCTCAGCGTATCGAGCTACCTGGCCAACTTCGTCGTCGCCAGCGCGCTGCTGACCATGCTGATCGCCGGCCTGTTCACCCGGTTCCGGCTGCGCTTCGGGCAGGCCGGCTGATGGAAGCCGCGCTCGACATCCTGGTTTCTGCCAGCTTCTGGGCGGCGGCGGTGCGCATCGCCACGCCGCTGATCCTGGGCACGCTGGGCGAGCTGGTCTGCGAGCGCGCCGGCGTGCTCAACCTCGGCATCGAGGGCATTTTCACCGCCGGCGCCATGGTCGGCTGGCTCGCCGTCTATTTCGGCGCCAGCCTGTGGGTCGGTGTCGGCTGCGCCGCGCTGATCGGCGTCGCCTTCGGCCTGCTGCATGGCTGGCTGACGGTGCCGCTGGCGCTGTCGCAGCACGTGTCCGGCATCGGCGTCACCCTGATGGCGACCAGCCTGACCTATTTCACCTACCGCATGATCCTGCCCGACGTGACCAGCCCGCCGCGGATCGAGGCGTTCCAGCCGGTGCTTGGCATCGACCTGGACACCGCCGACCCGGCCTGGCGCTGGCTGGCGATCCTGGACCAGACGCCACTGACCTATCTCGCCTTCGCCGCCGTCGCCGTGGTTGCCTATGTGCTGTACCGGACCCCGCTGGGGCTGGCCGTGCGCGCGGTCGGCGAGAACCCGGCCGCTGCCGAGTCCCAGGGCATCGACGTGATCGCGATGCGCATGGGCGCGGTCGCCGCCGGCAGCGCGCTGATGGCGGTCGGCGGGGCGTTCCTGACGATGTCGGCCTTCAACGCCTTCTTCTTCGAGATGGTCGCCGGCCGCGGCTGGATCTGCATCGCCCTGGTGGTGTTCGCTTCCTGGCGGCCCGGCAAGGCGTTGCTCGGCGCCCTGCTGTTCGGGGCCTTCGACGCCTTCCAGGTGCGCCTGCAGCAGATCGTGCCCGACGTGCCCTACCAGCTGTTCCTGATGATGCCCTACGTGCTCAGCATCGTCGCGCTGATCGTGATGTCGCGCCGCGCCGGCTATCCCCAGGCCCTGCTGGTGCCCTACCGCAAGGGCGAGCGGTAGCTACCGCACGACGATACAGACGACGTTCGGCACGTAGCGTTCCAGCAATGCGCCCCAGAAGCGGTCGCCGTCGCGGAGGTAGAGGTGCGCGCTGGGGCCGCCGTCGAGGTTGATGGCGCGGTCGATCGCGGCGCCGGACGGCAGACGGATCGCGGCGATGTAGTCGGCGAACTGCTTCAGGGTCAGCCCGGTGCCCCAGCCGCTGCCGGCCGGGCCGAACACGCCGACCAGCACCAGGCTGCCGTCGTCGGCGATGCCGAACGCGACCCGGTCCCAGCGGTCGGACTGGTCGGCGATGCCGTCGTTCGCGTTGCCGGACACCAGGATCGGCTTGACCTGCAGCGCCTGGGCCAGGCCGGCACGTGCGTCCGCGTCGAGGTCGCGCCAGGAGCGGATCGCCGTGTCGCCGTCGGCATCGACGACGATGGCGCCGCCGACCCGCCAATCCAGCCAGGGCGACGCCTCCACCGAATCGGCGACCGTCAGCCCCAGCGGGTACGGCCCGCTGCCCTCGTCGCGGCCGAAATAGCCGCCGATGATGACCGCGGGCGCGTCGGTGCAGGCGCCGGCACCGAACAGCGCGCGCATGTCGACCCGCGCGTCGACCGGCACCACGCGCAGGCTGAAGCCGGCGGCGGGGAAGGCGGCGACTACCGCGTTCAGCGCCAGGTCGTCCCGGTTCCACAACGGCGCGGCCGCCGTGCAGGCCTGGGCGCCGCCGGCCATCGGCGCGCAGGCCAGGGCGAGCAAATTCGCCAGCGGATCGGCGGCGGGCTGCGCACGCGCCGGTACAACTAGCGCCGCGGCAAGCGCCAAGGTCGATGCCGTCGCCATCCGCCCTCCCGTCATCGCCAAGTCCTCCCGCCATCCCTGTCGGTCCCGATCCCAACATGACTGCACGACACGCCGCGACAGGGAAAGCAGTGGGCGAAGGCGGCGCCGACCGGGTAACGTGGGGTCGAACCAACACGTGGGGACCGCCGATGGACCTGATTCTGCGCAATGCCAACCTCAGCGACGGCCGAGCCGGCCGCGACGTGGGCATCCAGGGCGGGCGCATCGCGGCGATCGAGCCCCATCTCGACGTGGAAGCGGCCGACGAGATCGACGCGACCGGCTGCCTGGTCTCGCCGCCGTTCGTCGACGCCCATTTCCACATGGACGCCACCCTGACGCTCGGCATGCCGCGGCGCAACAAGTCCGGCACGCTGCTGGAGGGCATCGCGCTGTGGGGCGAGCTCAAGCCGCACCTGACCGTCGAGGCGGTGGCCGAGCGCGCGCTGGACTATTGCCGGCTGGCGGTGAGCCAGGGCCTGCTCGCCATCCGCACCCATGTCGACGTGTGCGACGACCGGCTGATTGCGGTCGAGGCGCTGCTGGAGGTGCGCCGCAAGGTGGCCCCGTTCATCGACCTGCAGCTGGTCGCCTTCCCGCAGGACGGGCTTTACCGTTCGCCGGACGCCGAGGCCAACCTGGTCCGCGCGCTGGACATGGGGGTCGACGTCGTCGGCGGCATCCCGCATTTCGAGCGGACGATGGAGGACGGCCGGCGTTCGGTGGCGCGGCTGTGCGAGATCGCGGCCGAGCGCGGCCTGCTGGTCGACATGCACTGCGACGAGACCGACGACCCCAACTCGCGCCACATCGAGACGCTGGCTTACGAGACGCAGCGGCTGGGCCTGCAGGGCCGGGCCAACGGCTCGCACCTGACCTCGATGCACTCGATGGACAACTACTACGTCTCCAAGCTGATCCCGCTGATGGCGGAGGCGCAGGTCTCGGCCATCGCCAACCCGCTGATCAACATCACCATCCAGGGCCGGCACGACACCTATCCCAAACGCCGCGGCATGACCCGGGTGCCCGAGCTGATGGCCGCCGGCGTCACCGTCGGCTTCGGGCAGGACTGCTGCATGGACCCGTGGTACAGCCTGGGCAACGCCGACATGCTGTCGGTGGCGCACATGGGCCTGCACGTCGGCCAGATGACCGCGGTCGACGAGATGGATGCCTGCTTCGACGCGGTGACGGTCAACCCGGCGAAGATCATGCACCTGGACGACTACGGCCTGGCGCCGGGCAAGGCAGCCGACCTGGTGCTGCTGCAAGCCGAAAGCCGGTTCCACGCGCTGCGCAGGAACCCGGCCCGGCTGGCGGTGATCCGCCGCGGCCGGATCGTCGCCCGCACCGCGAAGGTGGAGCCCGCGGTCACGGTCGACTTCTAGACCGCATGCGCGACCGGCTGGCTTTCCTGCACACGGCGCGCTCCAACGCCGACCTGTTCGAGGCGCTGATCGGCGACCGACCGCTGCGCCGCCGCCACGTGGTGCGCGACGACCTGCGCGACCGTGCGCTGACTGGCGCAGGCCTGACCGCGCCGGTCCGGGCCGAGACGAAGGCGGCGCTGCGCGCGCTGGCGGACATATCGGACGCGGTGGTGCTGACCTGCTCGACGCTCGGCCCCGCAGCAGACGACCTGGCGAACCTGCCGGTGTTGCGGATCGATCGGGCGCTGGCGAATGCCGCGGTCGCCGACGGCGGACGCGTCGGCGTGCTCTATGCCGCACCGACCACGCGCGATGCCACCGCGCGCCTGTTCGCCGAGGCGGCGGCCGCGACCGGCGCGACGGTGACGCTGGAGCCGGTGCCGCGGGCCTGGGACCTGTTCATGCGCGGCGACACGCACGCCTATGCGCGCTCGATCGCCGATGCAGCCGACGATGCGGCGGCGCGCTTCGACGTCGTCGCGCTGGCGCAATGCTCGATGGCGCCGGCCGCCGCGCTCTGCGGGGGCAGGCCGCCGCTGACCAGCCTGCACCTCGGCCTCGAGGCCGCGTTGGCGCTGGCCGGTCGCGCCGGCTGACGGCGGCGCCCGCCGGCCGCGGACGCCGCCGGTTTCGCACCGGGTCCTACTTGCCCTTGTTGCCGAACAGCGAGCTGCCGCCCGTGGTCGACGGCGTCTCCGGCTCGTCCTGGGCCTGCGGTTCGGGATTGGTGTGGCGCCCCGGCACACCCTGCGGCTCGGGTTCCGGCGCGAAGGCGGCGTCCAGTACGTCCGCCGGGTCGAACTGGCATTCCTGCGCGATCCGCAGATAGCCCTCGCGGAACCCGGCCAGCGGATAGACGTACTCGTCGGCGGCATTCGGCCTGTTCTGCGGCCAGATCGCGATGGTCATGCTCTGGCCATTGGCCATCGCCTGCAGCAGCGCGATGTCGTCCTCATCGGCGACATAGCCGACCTGCCCGTCGACCGTATACATGTCGAACGTGGTCGACCCGTCGACCACCACGCTGCCGACCCCGCCCTGCGGCACGCCGCCGTTGGGCGAGAACTGCAGATAGCCCGGGAACACGAACACCCAGGCGCCCTCCTGCGGGCGGTTCTCCGCGCTGCTGTCGACAGAGCAGTTCATGGAGCCCTCGCTCCAGGGAAAGGTGGTGGCCTCCCAGGTGTCGTACCAGCCCAGGCTGGTTTCCTGGGCCAAGGCCATGCCGCAAGACAGAGTCGCCGCGACCGTGGCGGCAGCTAACACGCAACGCATCATTCGGTTTCCTTCAGGAACTGGTGTGCCTAGTCAACCTAGGTGCATCGGGGCGACCCCGGGGGCTCATGCACCCGCCTTGTCCGACGCGGCAGTCTTAGCGAATCGCCATCCCCGGCGCCACCGATTCCGGCAGTTCCGGGCCGTGCCGAGACGAAGTGCCCCGCTGCTCCACAGTCAGGTCCGCGTCGATCATGGCCGTGATGTCGAACAACGGCACGCCCAACGTCAGGGCTATCGCATCCCTGTAGGGTACAAGGTTGGTGCATTCGAGCACGGCCGCGGCCATGTCCGGTGCGGCTGCCTTCAGCGATTCCGCGGCAGCCACCGCGTCGGCGCGGGCTGCATCGGGGTCGAACCACGTCCGGTCCCCGGCGATTGCCGGGTGCAGGCACGTGCCGGCCTCGATGCCGCGGACGGCCACCGGGCCGGCCTCGACGCCGAAATGGTGCGCCCCCAGCTTGCGGGCATCGAAGGTCAGGATGCCGATGGTCGCGTCGGCGCCGACCGACCGCCGGATCGCCGGCAGCCGGACCAGCGCCGAGGCAATCACCGGGCACAGCACCGCGGCTTCCAGGCGCGCCTGCAAGATGCCCAGGAAACCGCACGACGTCGCGATCAGGTCGGCACCGGCCGCGTGCAGGTCGGCCGCCGCCGCGACGATCGCATCGGCCAGCCCGGCGTCCGGCGCTTCCGCGACGACCGCCCGGGCCACCGTGGCGTGCGGCACCCGCCGATAGTCGACGGCGATGCCGGGAAAGGTGGCGGGATTGCCGATATCGCCAGGAAGCCGCGGGAAGCGCGTGTCGAGCATCACCACGCCCAGCCGCGGCGGGCCGGCAGGGACGGACGGGCCGGTTGCGGGGCTTGACACGTCGGGCGGCCTCCGCTGCGCTCGCAGCCGGCGCAGCTTCGTTCCGGACAGTCGATCAGCATCATGGCAGCAGTCAATCCCGCGCGGGCGGGCGCAAGCATCGCGGTGCTCGGCGCCGGCATGGTTGGGCTCGCGACCGCGATCCACCTGCAGCGGCGCGGCTTTGCCGTCACCCTGGTCGATCGCGGCCCGCCCGGCGGCGAGACCTCGTTCGGCAATGCCGGGGTGATCGGCCGCGGCTCGATCCTGCCGGTGGCAACCCCCGGCGTACGGCGCAAGGCCTGGCGCTACCTGCTCAACCGCGACCCGGCGGTGCGGGTCGATCATGCCGCGCTGCCGGCACTGCTGCCGTGGCTGCGGCGGTTCCTGGCCTGCGCCGACGCCCGGACCATGACCCGCAACGCGGCGCCGCTGAACACGCTGTGCGCCGCAGCCCTGGCCGCCCACGAGGACCTGATCGCGGAGGCCGGCGCCGGCGGCCTGTTACGCCGCAACGGCTATCTCACCGCCTACCGCACCGCGGCGCGGTTCGCCGCGGACGCGCCGGCGCGCGCGATCCTGGCCGCGCACGGAGTGGCCATGGACCTGCTCGACGCCGCCGATGTCGCCGCCATCGAGCCGCATCTGGCGCCGGTTTTCCGTCACGCGGTGCTCGCGGTCGGCAGCGCCTCCGTCAGCGACCCCGGCGCGCTGTGCGCGGCATATCATCGGCTGTACCTGGCCCGCGGCGGCACCGGCCTGCGTTTCACAGTGCAGGCGCTGTTACCGGCGGGCGACGGCTGGCGCGTCGCCACCGACGGGCCGACGCTCGTGGCCGACCGTGTGGTGGTGGCGTTGGGCCCCTGGTCGGCCGACCTGTTGCGGCCGCTGGGCCTGCGGCTGCCGCTCGGGGTCGAGCGCGGCTATCACACCCATCGGCGGCCGCTCGGCAATGCGGTGCTGGGCCGGCCGGTGTTCGACGCGGAAAGCGGCTATGTGCTGGCGCCGATGGACGCCGGCATCCGCATCACCAGCGGCACCGAGCTAGCCCGCCGCGACGCACCGTCGACGCCGCGCCAACTGGCGCGCGTGCTGCCGGTGGCGCATGCGACCTTTCCGATGGAGCAGCGGGCCCTGGCGGACGGCGACGTCTGGCGCGGAGCCCGGCCGTCGTTCCCCGACTCCCTGCCTGTCATCGGGCCCGCGCCCGGACGGCCCGGGCTATGGCTCGCCTTCGGGCACGGCCATATCGGCTTCAGCACCGGGCCTGCGACCGGCCGGGCCGTCGCCGCGGCGATCGCCGGCGCGGCGCCCGAGTTCGACCTGGCGCCGTTCTCGGCCGCACGCTGGCTGTAGCAGGCTCAGACCGTCGGCACGCTGCACTCGTCCGGCAGCGAGACCGGCAGGTCGCCTTCCTCGCCGGCGGCGCCGGGCCCGCCCTCGATATAGGGCAGTCCCTCGTTGAGACGCTGGTAGAGTTCCGCCGCCATCTCCGCGCCCAGCCCCTCGGCGAAATCGAGGCCGGTCTCGCTCAGCGCCTCGGGCTCCTGCAGCAGCAGCATGCCGCGGTTCCACTGGAACTGGGCGTCGAAGCTGCGGCCGAGCTGCCAGTAGACGTCGCCGAGGTGGATGCGCAATTCCGGATGCCCCGGCTCCAGCGTCACCGCCTCGCAGATCGGGTCGACCGCCTCGGCGAACCGGCCCATCTGGTAGTAGACCCAGCCGAGGGTGTCGAGGTAGCTCGACTCCTCCGGTACCTGGCGCACCACGTCCTGCATGGTGGACAGCGCCTCTTCCAGGTTGCGGCGGTCGAGCGCCCAGATATAGGCGAGGTTGTTGCGCGCCATCAGGTTGCCGTACTGGGCGGCCTGCGCATACCAGTACTCGGCGAGATCGAGGTCGCGCGGGTGGCCGAGGCCGAGGTCGATGTGGTAGCCGAGGTTGACCATCGCCTGGTCGTTGCCCTGCAACGCCGACTGCTCGAGCCACTGCACCGCCGCGGCGCGGTCCTGGATCACGCCCAGGCCGTCGGACAACAGCAGCGCCAGGCCGTATTGCGCATCGGCGTCGCCCGCCTGCGCTTCCGGCAGGAACATCTGATAGGCGGTGTCGTAGTCGCCGTTGTCGAACGCGATCCAGCCGGTGGCCGTGTCGGCAAGGGCGGGATGCGTCAGTGCGGCGGCGGCCAGCGCGGCCGCACCCGCGAGGCCGAGGGCGCGCGCGCGCCCGCTCGCCTGAGGTTCGCTCATGTCCATGCTGCCTTTCAGTCTCCCAGCTGCGACCGTGTCACGCAATTGGGGCGCGACAATGGCGGACGGCGGCGCTGGCTGCAATCATCGCCCGGAAGGGCGCCGGGCGCAGCTTGCGAATTCTCCACGCTTGAACGGCGCCCGCCAATGAATACGTTGAACGGCGATTCTGCCCGGCGGCGCGTGGTTCCGGGTAACGGGAGGCGCGGTGACGATGGCGCACAACGAACTGCAACCGGCGAACGGCGAGGCCAGGTTCCGCCGTCCGCTGGCCGCGGCGGCCCGTTTCGGTGCGCTGCTGGCCGCGGCGTTGGCGGCAGCCTGCCAGACCGCGCCGCAACAGCGCGCCGCAGGCGAACCGGCGAGCCCGGGCCCGCGCGAGGCGATCCTGACGCTGGCGCCGATGCTGGAGCGGGTGACGCCGGCGGTGGTCAACATCTCCGTCGAGGCGGTGACCGAGGCCGAGCTGCCGCCGGTGCTGCAGGACCCGCAGGTGCGCCGCTTCTTCGGCATCCCCGACGACCTGCCGGAGCAGCGCGAGATGAGCGTCGGCTCCGGCGTGATCTTCGACGCCGGCGCCGGCTATGTGGTGACCAACGCCCATGTGGTGGCCGGGGCCGACCACATCTGGGTGACGCTGAAGGACGGGCGCGTATTCGACGCCGTCCCGATCGGCGCCGACCCGCAGACCGACCTGGCGGTGCTGCAGATCGACGCCGGCAGCCTGCAGGCGCTGCCCTTCGCCGATTCCGACGAGGTGCGCGTCGGCGACTACGCCTTCGCCATCGGCAACCCGTTCGGACTGGGCCAGTCGGTGTCGAACGGCATCGTCAGCGGGTTGGGCCGGGCCGGGCTGATCCGCGACGGCTATGAGGATTTCATCCAGACCGACGCACCGATCAACCCGGGCAATTCCGGCGGTGCGCTGGTCAATTCGCGCGGCGACCTGATCGGCATCAATTCGGCGATCCTTTCGCGCACCGGCGGCAACATCGGCATCGGCTTCGCGATTCCCAGCAACATCGCCGCCAACGTGGTGTCGCAGCTGATCGACGCCGGCACCGTCGAACGCGGCCAGCTGGGCATCGTGGTGACCGACATCGACCAGGAACTGATCGCCGAGCTCGACCTCGACGTCTATCGCGGCGCGGTGGTCACCGACGTCCGTCCCGGCTCCGCCGCCGCGGACGCCCCCCTGGCGGTCGGCGACGTGATCACCGGGGTCAACGGGCACAGCGTCGACAGTGCGGCGGCGCTGCGCAGCCGCATCGGGCTGATGCACGTCGGCGATCAAGTGAATTTGACCGTGATCCGGCAGGGGCGCGAGACACGGGTCTCGACGCGGCTGAGCCCGCCCTCCTAGACTTCCCGCCACGGTGCGCCGTTGCTTGGCGCAGGAAAGACCGGGCCGAAGCCCGGCGACGGCGTCACGCGGCCGGGGTAGCGGATCGGGGACGCCGGCGCACAGGCGCCGCCAGCAGGCAGCAGCCGGACGCACGACGCGCGCGCGACGCGGGCGATCCTAACAGGTGGTTCACGAGCATTGGGCCGAGGGCCGTTAAGGTGCGGGGCAGCAAGGGGGAATGCGTCACGCGTACGCGCCGGGGGGCGCCGTCGGCGACGCGCCGTCAGCCAGCCATGCATAGCCACAGGGAGCGAACAATGTCGACTCGCCGCGCCCTCATCGTCGTCTGCTGCCTGTTGCTGGCGGCGGTCGGCGGCGCGCGCGCACAACAGCCATTCGTCGCCGAGCGCGACGGCGTGCCGACGCTGGCGCCGCTGTTGGCCGGGGTGACGCCGGCTGTGGTCAACATCTCGGTCATCTCGCGGGCGCCGCTGGAACAGAACCCGCTGTTCCGCGACCCATTCTTCCGCCGCTTCTTCGACACGCCCGGCTTTCCGAGGATCGGGCCCGGTGCGGGACGACCCAGCGTGGCGGTCGGCTCCGGCGTGATCGTCGATGCGGATGCCGGCCTGGTTCTGACCAACCACCACGTCGTCGCCAACGGCGTGGAGATCTCGGTGACCCTGAAGGACGGCCGGACGCTGGCCGCCGAGCTGGTCGGCAGCGACCCGCCCACCGACATCGCGGTCCTGCGGATACCGTCCGACGGCCTGAGCGCGCTCGCCTTCGGCGACTCGGATTCGCTGCAGGTGGGCGACTATGTGCTGGCGATCGGCAACCCGTTCGGACTGGGCCAGACAGTGACCTCCGGCATCGTCAGCGCGCTGGGCCGCACCGGCATCAGCAACCAGGGCTACGAGGACTTCATCCAGACCGACGCGTCGATCAACCCCGGCAATTCCGGCGGCGCGCTGATCGACCTGCATGGCGCACTGATCGGCATCAACACCTCGATCATCGGCCCGTCGGGGGGCAACGTCGGTATCGGTTTTGCCGTGCCCAGCCGCATCGCCAGTTCGGTGATGGACCAGATCGTCGCCTATGGCGAAGTGCGCCGCGGGCGCCTGGGCATCGCCTACCAGGACGTGACGCCGGATCTGGCGGAGCTGCTGGGCATGCCGCAGGCGTTGGGCGTGGTGGTGACCCGGGTGGAGCAAGGCTCGGTCGCCGACCAGGCCGGCCTCGTCACCGGCGACGTCATCGTGGAGATCAACGGGCGGCCGATCCGCGATTCGATGGACCTGCACAACCGGGTCGGCCTGGCCCCGGTCGACGCCGCGATCACCATCGGCATCATCCGCGACGGCGCGCGGATGGACGTGGAGGCCGAGCTGGTCGGGCTGGCCGAGGGCCCGATCGACGCGGGCCAGCGCTTCGACGCGCTGCCCGGAGCGACCTTCCACGACATCCTGCCGGGCATGGCACTGTACGGACGGATTGCCGGCGTGCTGGTCGGCGCGGTCGAACCGGGCAGCGGCGCAAGCCGGCTGGGCCTCGAGGAAGGCGACGTCATCGTCGGCGTGAACCAGCGCGACATCGCGTCGCTGGCCGACCTGGCGAGCGCGCTGGAGGACGTCGGCCGGTCGTTGGCGCTGACGATCCGGCGCGGCGGCGGCACCGTGTTCCTGTTCATCGGCTAGACCCGGCCGGCCGCGCGACGGCCGCGTCCGTCACAATCCTTACCCATTTTTATGACAAATGGCGTAAGGATCGTAACGGCCTTGCCCGCAGGCGGCACGATGTCGCCGGGCCAACGGATTCGCAGCCATGTCACCGGTTCCCGGCGTGACCGCGCAAAGGGTCACGCGACGCCTGTTCAATCTCGGACTGCTCGCCGCCGGCACCGGCCTGGGCTTTGCCGGCGTGCGCGGGCTGTTGCCGAATCGACCGGCCGCCAGCGCCCAGGAAGTGCGCTACCTGCGCATCGGCACGGGCGACGTGGGCGGGGTCTATTTCCGCGTCGGCGGGATCCTGGCCAACATGTTCAGCGACCCGGCCTCCGTCTCCGAATGCGAGGGCGCCGGCCCGTGCGGCGTGCCCGGCGTGGTCGCGGTGGCGCAGGCCACCGGCGGCTCGGTCGACAATGTCGGCCGCATAGGCGGCGGCGACCTGGAAGCCGGGCTGTGCCAGTCCGACGTCGCCTATTGGGCGTACCACGGCAAGGAGATGTTCGCCGACGCGGCGGTCGACACGCTGCGGCTGGTCGCGAATCTCTACAGCGAGGCTGTGCACGTCGTCGTGGCCGCGGACAGCGACGCCGCCTCGATCGGCGACCTGGCCGGCCGCCGCGTCGTCGTCGGCGCCGAAGGTTCCGGCAGCCTGATCGGCGCGCGCATCATCCTCGCCGCCTACGGGCTGGACCTCGACCGGATCGTCCCGATCTACGAGAACATCACCATGGGCGTGACGCTGCTGGAGGCCGGCGAGGCGGACGCGGTGTTCGTCACCAGCGGCGCGCCGTCGCCGTCGCTGATGCCGCTGGCCGAGGGACCGGGGTTCCGGCTGCTGGACATCGACGATGCCCATGTCGAGGCGATACGCCGGCAGGCGCCATTCTTCACCCGCCTGCGCATCCCGCGCGACCAGTATCACGGTGTCGGCGACACCCGCACCCTGGCGGTCGGCGCCCAGCTGTTCGTGCAGGCTGCGCTGGACGAGGACGTGGTGTTCGCACTGACGCGCGCGCTCTGGCATCCGTCGAACCGCAGCGTGCTCAACAACGGGCATCCGGTCGGCCAGCGCATCGTGCTGGAGAAGGCGCTGTCTGGCATGACGGTGCCGCTGCACCCCGGCGCCGCCCGCTTCTACGAGACGGTCGAGCTGCCGGTCGCCGGACCGACCGAGCTGCCGGCCGATGGAGGCGCCGAACCGGACGCGCCGGACGCCCCGGAACCGCAGTAGGACGCGGTCGCCCTCCCCTCCTCCGCCAGCCACGCGGCAAAGGCCGCGGCGGCCGGATGCCCACCCTGGCGCGGCCAATAGGCGACATAGGCATGGCCACCGTCGACGAAACCGAGCGGCGCGACCAGCCGTCCGGCGGCGAGATCGTCGGCCACCAGCGGGTACGGGCCGATCGCCACGCCGAGGCCGGCAGCGGCGGCCTCGAGCATGAAATAGAAGTGCTCGAACTCCGCACCCTGGTCGACCGCCAGCCCGTCCATGCCGACCCGCGCCATCCAGTCCGGCCAGGCATCGCGCCGCGAGGCGGTATGCAGTCGCGGGACCGCCAGCAGGTCGCGCGGCCCGTGCACCCCGCCCGCCGGCGTCAACCGAGGCGCCAGCACGGGCCCTACTTGCTCCGGCAGGAACGGCACTGCCGCCGTGCCATCGGGAAACGGTGCGGCCAGCCGGCGGATGGCCAGGTCGATATGCTCGCGCGCGAAGGCGACCGGCTCGTCGGAAGCGGACAGCCGCACGTCGATCTCCGGATGCCGGGCCTTGAACCGGTGCAGGCGCGGAATCAGCCAGCGCATCAGCAGCGTGGCAAGGCATGACACCTGCAGCTCGGCGACGCCGCGCCGCATCACCGCGGTCGTCGCCCGCTCCATCATCTCGAATGCCGGCGTGAGGCCCTGCGCCAGCAGCAGCCCGGCCTGGGTCAGCCGCTGGTCGTGGCGCGGTCCCTCGACCAGCCTGCAGCCGAGCACCGCCTCCAGCTGCCTGACCTGCCGACTGACCGCGCCATGGGTCACCGAAAGCTCGTCCGCGGCCCGGCCCATGCGCCCGGTCCTGGCGGTCGCCTCGAAGGCGCGCAGCGCGTTCAGCGGCAAGAGGCCACGATGCATATTCGTGAGCCTACCTCACGATTAACGGGAGAGAAATCGTTATTTTCCAATGATCGTTTCGGCCATTCTTGTGCGCATGAGGATCAGACTCCCCTCCGCTGCCAGGGCGTCCGTTGCGACCGTGGGCCTGGCATACGCCGCTGGCCGCTGTCCGCACCTGGCGGGCGGTTCGGCGCCAGCGGATTGCGCTGTCGCGGCTCGACCGACGCCTGCTGGCGGACATCGGCGTCGACCCGGATGCCGCCTGCCGGGAATGCGAAAAGCCGCCCTGGCGCGCCTGATCAGGCCACGCGCGCCGACAGTTCCGCCGCGATCCCGGCGAGCAGCGCCGCGGCGCGCCCGCGCGCCCCTTCGTCGAATCGCGCCACCGGCCCCGACACCGCCAGCGCGCCGCGCAGGGCGCCATCGGCGCCGGTCACCGCCGCCGCCACCGCGGCCAGCTCCGGGTTGCGCTCGCCGACCGAGACCACCGGCCGCGGCGGCGCATCGCGCGTGAACTCGCGCAGCACATGGGCGGCGGCGCCGCGGTCCAGCGGCAGGCGGGCACCCTCGTCCAGGTGGTGGCGCACGACACGCGGCGAGTTCTCGCGATACAGGCAGACCCGCTCGTCGCCCTCGCGGACATAGAACGACGCGGTCTCGCCGGTCGCCGCCACCAGCTGGCGCAACGCCGGTCGGACAACCTCACCGAGGTCGAAGCCGCGCCGGTACAGCGAGCCCAGCCGCCACAGGCTCGGCCCGAGCCGGTAGAGCCCGTCGGAACCGCGCAGCAGGTAGCCGTATCGCTGCAGCGACGCCGCCAGGCGCAGGATGGTGCTCTTGTAGAGCCCGGTCTCGTCCGCCAGCTCCGCCAGTCCCATGCGCTCGCGCTGCTGGTTGAACGCCTCGAGGATCGAGAGCGCCCGTTCCACCGCCTCCACCCGCTGCTCGCGCGCCATCGTCCGCTCCGTTCTGTCTGGCAGAATGCCATTGCACAACCGTTGCCCCGGCACAACCGCGGCGCCTAGCCTCGCCGCCGGGATTGGAAACGCGCCCCAAGGGCTATCGGCGATCGCAATGAATCCGCTGGACGGAATCCGGGTCCTCGACCTGACCAATGTGCTGGCAGGCCCGTTCTGCTGTCACCAGCTCGCCCACATGGGTGCCGACGTGATCAAGGTCGAGGCGGTCGGCCACGGCGACCTGGCCCGCCGCCTCGGTGCCGACGAGAGCCTGAACGCCCGCGGCATGGGCGTTTCGTTCCTGGCCCAGAACGCAGGCAAGCGCTCGGTTACCGCCAATCTGAAACATCCGCGCGGGCGCGAGGCGTTCCTTGCGCTGATGCGCACCGCCGACGTGGTGGTGGAGAATTTCCGTCCCGGCGTGATGGATCGGCTCGGCCTGGGCTGGCCGGCGCTGCGTGAAATGCGGCCAGGGCTGATCTATTGCGCCATATCCGGCTTCGGCCAGGACGGGCCATGGCGCGACCTGCCCGCCTACGACCAGGTCATCAGGGCTGCGCGGGGTGATGGCGGTGACCAGGGCGCCGGAAGGGCCGCGTCCGCGTGGGATTCCCGGTCTGCGACACCATCGGCGGGCTGGCCGCCGCCTTCGCCATCGCCGCGGCCTGGCCGGACGCGGCCGCGGCCGCGCCGATGGCCACTTCATCGACGTCTCGATGCTGGAGGCGACGCTGGCGACCATGGGCTGGGCGGTCTCCGAACTGGCTGATCGCCGGCGCGTCGCTCCGGTGGCCACAGCGGCGAGAACGTGACCGCGGCGCCGTCGAAGGCCTTCGCCGCCGCCGACGGCCTGCTCAACATCGCCGCCAACAAGGACGAGCAGTGGGTCGCGCTGTGCCGGGTGCTCGGCTGCGAGGCCCCGCTGGTCGACGATCCGCGCTTCGCAGCCGAATGGCGACCTGGCGCAACCAGGCCTGCGCTGAAGGCGGCGCTCGAGCTGACGCTGACCACGCCGGCCGGCGGCGTTTGGGTGCGGGCTGAACACGCCTCGGGGTGCCGGCGGGGGCGGTGCACAGCGTCCCCGACATCTCGACCGCCCGCAGGTGGCCGGGCGCGGGATGATCGCGCGCTTCGCGGATGCCGGGGTCAGCCGCGACATCCGCGTGGTGCGGACCGGCTTCAAGGAGACCGACGACCGGGCGCCGGCGGTCGACACCCCGCCGCCGACCCTGGGCCAGCACAACGACCAGGTCTATGGCGCTGGGCTGACCGCGCGGCGCTGGACGCGCTGCGCGCCGAGGCGCGATATGGAAGTGCCTGCCGTCGGGCCGCCGTCGGATGCCGACTGGTGGCGCACCGAGATCATCGACATGGTGCCGGGCCAGATCCGGCTGCGCGGCCACCCGATCGAAGAGCTGATCGGCGCGTCAGTTTCGCCGCGATGATCTGGATGATGACGCGCGGCGCCTGCCCGCGGCGGGCGAGCGCGCCTGCTGGAGGCGGCCCTGGTCGCGGCGGTCGACCATAACCGCAGGCGCCGTCGATCGCCTGCGCACGCATGGCGGTGACCTGCGGACTGGGGCTCAACGGTGCTCGCCTCGGCGGTCAGCATGTCGACGACGTGCATGGCGGGGCGGGCGAGCAGGCGAGTGGCGTTGTATGGCAGATCAAAGGCGGAACCAGGCCGGCGATGCCGCCGCCTGCCTGCGCCGCGCTGGCAGCGATCGACCGGCTGCGCGAGGGCGGCCAGGCCTATGTCCCCGGCTTCGGTCACCGCTTCCACAAGCCGGTCGATCCGCGCGCGCCGCGCCTGCTGTCGCTGGTCGACGCCGCAGCCCGCGACGGCGTGTGCACCGGCCGCATCGCCGCCGTCGGCCGCGCCCTTGAGGCCGCGCTGGCGGAACGGAAGGGAAAGCCGGTGCCGATGAACATCGACGGGGCGACCGCGGTGATCTTCGCGGAGCTCGGCTTTGCCGCGCCGCTGGCCCGCGGCCTGTTCTGCCTCTCGCGCTCGGTCGGCATCGTCGCCCATGGCTGGGAGCAGATGCAGCAGGGCGGGCGCAACAAGGGCCCGACGCCGCCGGCCTATCGCTGGACCTATGACGGTCCGAACCCGATCGCGCCGTTCCCGACCGATGCCGGCGGCGCGGCGCGAGAGGAGGATTGACATCGTGCCCGGGCGGCCCCGCCTTTCCGGCGTGACCGATACGGCCCGCAGCACTAGTGTGGGCGACCGACCGGCAGGACGCCGGTCCAAGCAGAACCGTTGTGCCGGCCCCCGGCCGACAGAAACACCGATAGGGAGGACATCATGATCCGAATGACGACGACCCTTGCCGCGCTGGCGTTGGCCGGCGGCATGGCGTTCGAGGCCCAGGCGTTCGAGCCGGGCGACGTGGAATGCATCGCGCCGGCCAATCCGGGCGGCGGCTGGGACTTCACCTGCCGCCAGGTCGGCAAGGTGCTCAGCGACCTGGGCCTGGTCCCCGGCCAGGTCGAGGTGACCAACATGGCCGGTGGCGGCGGCGGCGTCGCCTATGCCTATGTCGTAACCGAGCGCGGCGACGACGCGAACCTGCTGGTCGCGGCCTCGACGGCGACCACCACCCGGCTGGCGCAGAACCAGTTCGTCGGCCTGACCGCCGACCAGGTCCGCTTCGTCGGCTCGCTCGGCGCCGACTACGGCGTGATCGTGGTGGCGGCCGATTCGCCCTATCAGTCGCTCGGCGACCTGGTCGATGCCGTCAAGGCGGACCCGTCGTCGATCACCTTCGCCGGCGGCAGCGCGGCCGGCGGCTTCGACCACCTCAAGGTCCTGCAGGTGATGAAGTCGGCGGGCTTCGACGATATCCGCTCGATCCCCTACATCGCCTTCGACGGCGGCGGCGAGGCGGTGACCCAGGTGCTGGGCGGCCACGTCACCGCGATGACCGGCGACATCTCCGAGGTGCTCGGCTTCATGCAGGCCGGCGACGTGCGCGTGCTCGGCGTGCTGTCGGACGAACGCCTGCCCGGCGAGCTCGCCGACATCCCGACCGCGACCGAGCAGGGCTTCGCCGTGGTGGCGCCGAACTGGCGCGGCTTCTACGTGCCGAAGGATGCCGGCGACGACAGCTTCACCTACTGGGCCGGCGCGCTCGACACCATCTACCAGTCCGACGAATGGCAGCAGATCATGGTCGAGAACGGCCTGATGCCGTTCTTCAAGGCCGGGCCCGACTTCCAGGGCTTCGTCGACGCCCAGGTCGCCGACATCGCAGCGCTGAGCCGCGAGATCGGGGTCATCCAGTAGTGGCCGACCGCCTGCTGGGCGGTCTCGTTCTGATCGTGGCGCTCGCCTATCTGGCGGGCGCCACCCAGATCGAAGCGGCGTTGATCTTCGACCCGCTCGGTCCGCGCACCTTCCCGATCATCATCGGCGGCCTGCTGGCCGTCAGCGCCCTCTATCCGCTGGTGCGGCCCGATCCGACCCGGCATGGCCGGCGCGCCGGCGGCTGATCGAGATCGGCCTCGTGCTGGCAAGCCTGATCGCCTACGCCTATCTGCTGAAGCCGCTGGGCTTCGTGCTGGCCACCGCACTGGCCGCCGGCTTCGTCAGCTGGCGCCTGGGCTCGCGGCCGATGCTCGCGCCGGCGATCGGCGTCGGGGTGTCGCTGACGATCTACGCCGTGTTCCGCCTGATACTGGGGCTGTCGCTGGCACGCGGTCCCTGGGGATTCTGACGTGGAGACGCTGAATTTCCTGATCGACGGCTTCGGCATCGCCCTCACGCTGGAGAATCTGGGCCTCGCGTTGCTCGGCTGCTTCCTCGGCACCATCATCGGTGCGCTGCCCGGTCTCGGCCCGTCGAACGGGGTCGCCATCCTGATCCCGCTCGCCTTCCAGCTCGACCTCGGCGCCACCGAGGCGCTGATCCTGCTGACCTCGGTCTACTACGGGGCCATGTACGGCGGACGCATCTCATCGATCCTGCTCAACATCCCCGGCGACGAGCCGGCGCTGATGACCACGCTGGACGGCTTCCCGATGGCCAGGCAAGGCAAGGCGGGCGAGGCGCTGGCACTCAGCGGCGTCGCCTCGTTCGTCGGCGGCTTCTTCGCCACCGTCGGGCTGGTCATCCTGGCGCCGCTGATGACCGAGGTCGCGCTGCTGTTCGGCCCGGCGGAATATTTCGCCCTGTTCGCCCTGGCCTTTGCCACCCTCGGCGGAATCGCCAGCCGCAACCAGGCCAAGGCGCTGATGGCCGCCGCCTTCGGGCTGGCGCTATCGATGATCGGCATCGACGGCTCGTCCGGCACCGCACGTTTCACCTACGGCGAGATGCACCTGATGGACGGCATCGACTTCCTGGTCGCCATCGTCGGGCTGTTCGCCATCGCCGAGGTGTTGCTGTTCCTCGAGCATCGCGGCCAGGACTCGGCGATCGGCGTCGCGCTCGGCCGGATCACGGTGCCGATGCGCACGCTGGCGCGCACCGGCTGGACCATGGCGCGCAGCACGGTGATCGGTTTCGTCGCCGGCGTGCTGCCGGGCGCCGGCGCCTCGCTGGGCAGCTTCGTCGCCTATACCATCGAGAAGCGCATCGCCGACAAGACCGGCAGCTTCGGCAAGGGCGATCCCAGGGGCGTGGCCGCGCCGGAAGCCGGCAACAACGCGGCTGCCGGCGGCGCACTGGTGCCGATGCTGACCCTGGGCGTGCCGGGCAGCGGCACCACGGCGGTGCTGCTGGCCATGCTGATGACGCTGAACATCACGCCGGGCCCGCTGCTGTTCGAACAGAAGCCCGACGTGGTCTGGGGTCTGATCGCGGCGCTGTTCATCGGCAACGTCATGCTGCTGGTGATGAACATCCCGCTGGTCGGGCTGTTCGTGCGGCTGCTGATGGTGCCGGCGCACATCCTGATGCCGGCGGTGGCGATGATCGCCTTCGTCGGCATCTATTCGATCTCCGGCTCGGTGTTCGACCTGCTGGTGATGATCGGCTTCGGCGTGATCGGCTATGGCTGCCGCAAGCTCGACATCCCGACGGTGCCGATCATCCTCGGCATCCTGCTCGGCAACCAGATGGAGAACAATCTCCGGCGGGCCCTGACGATCTCCAACGGCGACTGGTCGATCCTGGTCGGCAGCCCGATCGCGATCGGGCTGTGGGTCGCCGCCCTGCTCGGCTTCGTGGCGCCGCTGCTGATCGGCAGGTTCCTGCGTCCGCGCCGGCTGGTCGACGAGACCGCCGAGACCGACTGATCCGGGCCGGCGGCGTCAGTCCAGCGCCGGCTGGTTGTCGATGTCGTCGTCGAGAACCGGCTGCGGCCCTTCGCCGGGCAGGTGTTCCGGCTCGGTCGCCGCCCGCCGCGGCGCGCGGTCCAGGGCGGCCTGCAGTTCCATCTGCGTGCACAGCCCCAGCTGGATCGGGTCCTGCGCCTTGATGTTCTGGATGTTCCAGTGGCTGCGGTCGCGGATCGCCTGGATGGTCGGCTTGGTGGTGCCGATCAGCTTGGAGACCTGCGCATCGGTCAGCTGCGGATGGTGGCGCAGCAGCCAGGCCACGGCATTCGGCTTGTCCTGGCGCTTGGCGATCGGAGTGTAACGCGGCCCCTTGCTGCGTGCAGCCGGTTCCGGCACGTCGCGCTTGGCCATCTTCAGCCGGGTGGTCGGGTCTCCGGCGCAGCGGTCGAGTTCGGCCTGGGTCAGCTGGCCGTTGGCGATCGGGTCCCATCCCTTCATGCCGACTGCGGACTGGCCGTCGGCGATCGCCTGGACCTCCAGCGCGTGCAGGCCGGTGAACGCGGCAATCTGGTCGAAGGTCAGCGCGGTGTTCTCCACCAGCCAGACGGCGGTCGCCTTCGGCATCAGCAGCTGAGTCATACAGTCGCTCCTTTCGCGCGGCCGACCGGCCGCGGCGTCGAATTCCGGTCGAGGTGTCCAATGCGTGGCCGGCCAGACCGCCTGCGATAAAGGGCGGTCGACGGCACTTCCGGGTGTGTCGCCGACATGGCCTACACCGTCAGCACGATCTTGCCAATATGGGCACCGCTCTCCATCAACTTATGCGCTTCGGCGGCCTGCGCCAACGGAAAGGTCGCCTCGATCACCGGCCGCACGGTGCCGGCAGCCAGCAGCGGCCATACCTTGCCATGAAGTTCCGCCGCGATGGCACCCTTCTCGGCGACGCTGCGCGGGCGCAGGGTCGACCCGGTCAGCGTCAACCGCCGGCGCATGATCGGGTTGAGGTCGATCGTCACCTTCGAGCCCTGCAGGAAGGCGATCTGCACAAGCCTGCCGTCCTGGCGCAGCAGGTCGATGTTGCGCGCGGTGTAGTCGCCGCCGACCATGTCGAGGATCACGTCGACGCCGTCGCCGCCGGTCAGCGCGCGCACCGCCTCGACGAAGTCCGCCGCGCGATAGTTGACCGCGCGGGCGCCGAGACGTTCGCAGGCGGCGCATTTCTCCGCGCTGCCGGCGGTCGCCACCACGGTCGCGCCGAGCGCCACGCCGAGCTGGATCGCGGTGGTGCCGATCCCGCTGGAGCCGCCGTGCACCAGCAGGGTCTCGCCCGGCTGCAGACGGCCGCGCTGGAACACGTTGGTCCACACGGTGAAAAACGTTTCCGGCACGGCCGCGGCCGCAACCATGTCCAGGCCGGCCGGCACCGGCAGGCATTGCGGTGCGGGCGCCGCGCAATAGTCCGCATAGCCGCCGCCCGCCACCAGCGCGCAGACCGCATCGCCGACCGCGAGCCCGCCGCAGTCGCCCGCGCCCAGCGCGACGACCGTGCCGGCGACCTCCAGCCCCGGCAGTTCCGACGCGCCCGGCGGCGGCGGGTAGCCGCCCTTGCGCTGCAGCACATCGGGCCGGTTGACCCCGGCCGCCGCGACCCGGATCAGCGCCTCGCCGGCCCCCGGCCGCGGCAGCGGCACCCGAGTCGGTTGCAGCACCTCCGGCCCGCCCGGCTGGGCGATCGCGATGGCTTCCATGGATTCCGGCAGCGTTTCCAGCATGTTGGCGCACTCTCCTGCAAATAATTGCCTGGACCGAACCGCCCGCCACGCCTCGTTAACGATTTGTTAATTAATTCAGCGTTAGGGTTGGTATGGGCTGAATAGAACATTCGGTCTCCGGGTGAAACGTCCCCCCGATTTCACCCAAGCCTCCCTGTTGACGAGGGCCGCCGTTCCCCCCACGGCGGCCCTTTCACTTTTCACGGCTGCGCGAGCGCGCCGACGGGCGCTTGCCTCGCTGCGCGTCCTCATCATTTGGCAATCTGTTGGCGCACATATTGAATGGCAATGCCTGCCGACTCGGCGGCATCAGACCGCCGCAGCGGCGCGCGATGGCGCATCAGGCCGGAAGGTGGACCCATGCTGTACCAGCTCTATGAATTGTCGCGGCTGTCGATGGCGCCCGCCCGGGCCATGAGCGAGAGCATGCGCATGGTGCTCGACCATCCGCTGAACCCGATGGCGGCGACGCCGTGGGGCCGGGCGATGGCGTCGGCGGCCGACCTGTTCGAGCACTTCACCCGCAGCTACGGCAAGCCGTCGTGGCAGTTGCCGACGACCACGATCAAGGGCCGCGAGGTCGCCGTCGAGGAAGAGGTCGTCGTCCGCCGCACATATTGCCACCTGCTCCACTTCAAGCGCGCCACCGAGCATGCCGACCCCAAGCTGCTGATCGTGGCGCCGCTGTCCGGCCACTATGCGACGCTGCTGCGCGGCACGGTCGAGACGCTGCTGCCCGACCACGACGTCTATGTCACCGACTGGCAGGACTGCCGCCAGATCCCGGTGACCCAGGACCGCTTCAACCTGAACGACTACATCGACTACGTGGTCGATTTCCTGCACCTGCTCGGGCCGAACACGCACGTGCTCGCCGTCTGCCAGCCGTCCGTGCCGGCCTTCGCCGCGGTGTCGGTCATGTCCGGCTGGGGCGACAATTGCGTGCCGCCCAGCCTGACCATGATCGGCGGGCCGATCGACACGCGCAAGTCGCCCACCCAGGTCAACCTGCTGGCCAAGGAACACTCGATCGACTGGTTCAAGGCCAACGTCATCATGAAGGTGCCGCCGCCCTATCCCGGCATGTTCCGCGACGTCTATCCCGGCTTCATCCAGCTGACCAATTTCATCGCGATGAATTTCGAGCAGCACAAGCAGTCGTACCACGAGCTGTTCGAGCACCTGGTACGCGGCGACGAGGAGGCATCGGAGAAGAAGCGTGCCTTCTACGAGGAATATCGTTCGGTCATGGACCTGCCGGCCGAGTTCTACCTGCAGACCGTGAAGACCGTGTTCCAGGACCACGACCTGCCCGACGGCCGGATGATCGCGCGCTGGCACCCGGTGCTGCCGGAATATGTGACGCGCACCGCGCTGATGTGCGTCGAGGGCGAACTCGACGACATCTCCGGCATCGGCCAGACCAAGGCGGCGCTGGAGATCACGCCCAACCTGCCCGACGACAAGAAGCAATACCACCTGCAGCGCGGCGTCGGTCACTACGGCGTCTTCAACGGGCGGCGCTGGCGCGAGGAGGTGGCCCCGCGCATCCGCAACTTCATCCGCGCCCACGACCACAGCGCCGACAGCGGCCGCGCCCTGGCCGCTGGCTGGCGTGGCAGGAACCGGCGCGCGGCGGCGCGCGGCTGACCTTCGCCGAGCATTGCCGCGGCCCCACCGCGGGGCGATCACATTTTGCCCGGGCGTCTTGGCGCGCGCGGCGGGATGGATAAACTGGCGCGCTCAGGACGGAGGGCGCCATGGACATCGAACCGATCCGCATCAAGGAGCACGAATTCAAGCCGGGCGAGCGCAAGCTCGACACGATGTCGGTCGACGAGCTGCAGGCCTATATCGGCGACCTGAAGGCCGAGATTGCCCGGGCCGAGGCCGCCATCGAGGCGAAGGCCGCCTTCCGTTCGCGCGCGGAATCGGTGTTCAAGAGCTGAGGCTGCCGTCCTGCGGCCGGGCCTCGCGACGTCCTACAGGTTCTCCGCCCACTTGGTGACCATCGTGCGCTCCAGCTCGCGCGCCCGGTTGAACCAGTTGCGCGCCGAGGCCGGGGTCGAGGCGTCGCGCAGGTCGAGCACCGCGTCCAGCGCCTCGCGCGCCGCGAAGTCGGAGACGAAAATCGCAAAGGCCAGCCGCCGGCCGGACTGCGCCACGATATAGCCGGCCAGCCCGACCGCGTACGCCATGGTACCGGTCTTCGCCCGCACCTGCACCCGGCTGCCCGACTGGCCCTGGTTCAGATTGCCCTCCCATCGCACCGGCGACAGCAGGTCGAAGATGTGCGGGCCGTCCGGCGAGTCGGCATAGCCGAGGATCGCGCACATCTGCGCCGGGCTGATCCGCGACTGCGAACTGAGGCCGGAGTGGTTCTCCATGGCATAGCCGGCCCAGTCGGCCGTGACCTGGCGCTGCAGCCACGCGGCGGTGGTGTTGACGCCGTGGGTCAGGCTGGCCAGCGGGCCCGCCTGCTGGCGCGCCGCCGCAAGCCCAACCAGCTCGGCGGCCAGGTTGTTGCTGTGCTCGAAGATCTGGCTGACCAGGACCGGCAGCGTCTCGCCCTCGTGCACCGCCAGCAGATAGGCGCTGGCCGGCGTCGGCTGCTCGATCGGCTCCGGCAGCACGATGCCGGCATTGGCGGCCACTGCGCGGAACAGCATCGCCGCGTGATAGGCCGGCTGGCGCACCGGCAGCCACACCGCGCCCTCGCCGTGCAGGCTGTCGGCATGGACCCAGCTCTCCTGGCCGCCGTCGTCGGAACCGTAGTCGAGCAGGGCGCCGAACGAGCCGCCATTCTCCACGTCGATCCAGTCCACCGTCACCCTGCCGCTGTCGGCATAGGCGTAGACCGCAGTGGCGATGCCGGGGCCGCTGGGGGTCCATTCCAGGTGGACGCGGTTGAAGTTGACCGACAGCGCCGCGACGCCGGGGTTGTAGCCGGCGGTCACCGGCTGGGTCGGCGTGATCAGGCGCGTCTGCGGCAGCCAGGCGGGATCGAAGCGGAAGCTGCCGGTGATGCCACGGATGCCGGCACCGGCCAGCTGTGCCGCGAGGTCCTTCAGCCCGTCCGTCGTCAGCAGCGGGTCGCCGAGCCCGCGCAGATAGATGTCGCCGTGAAACATGCCGTCGACAATCAGGCCGTCGCCGAGCACTTCCGTGCGCGGGCGATAATCCGGTCCCAATATGCCCAGAGCCGCGACCATCGCCGGCACCTTGGCCGTCGAGGCCGGGATGAAGCCCTGGTCGACGCGGCCGCCGGCCACCTGCTCGCCGGTCTCCAGGTCGACCAACAGATAGCCGACCTGTTCCGGCGGGAAGGCGAAGCGCGTCAGCAGCGCCTCGGTATCGGCCGCGATATCGGCATGCGCCGCGCGCAGCGGCAGGATGGCCAACAGGGCAAGGGCGACGGCCAACGCGGCGAGGCGAACCCGACCGACCTCGGCAGCCCGGCGATCCGTTCTCATCGACTGTGGAAACTCCGCATCCGCACGAATCGCCGGATTATGCCACGGGCGCGCGCGAATGTGGTGCCGGATCGGTGCGACGGTTTCTGCATGGGCGGCAATTCCCGCCCGGCATTTCCTGCCTTACCGGACTGACGGAACCGGCGGGCCGGCACCAACCGATGAAAAAGCCGCCTGTTTTCAAAGCACTACCGATGCACCCGATTCCGCCGCAGTGGCACGGGTCGTGCGTAGGGTTCCGCGCGGCACGCCCGCAGGTACCGGCCCCTTCCAGGAAGGACCCCCTTATGAGCCTGACCGGCGCATTCTGGATCAGCAGCACCGCGATGGCCGCCCAGGGCCAGGCGCTGGGCGCCATCGGCGACAACATCGCCAACCTGAACACCGGCGGCTATCGGCGGCGCGACGTCAATTTCTCCGAGCTGCTCGGCCACAGCGACAAGTTCCAGGCCAAGTCGAGCGGTGCCAAGGCCGGCGTCACCAAGCGCGTGGAAACCAGCGGCGCCTACCAGGTGTCGGATCGCGGCCTCAACGCCGCGATGAACGGCCGGGCGATGTTCGTGGTGTCTAAGGACACCGGCGGCGCCGACCAGTACTACACCCGCTTCGGCGCCTTCGAGGCGAAGCAGGACAGCACCGGCACGCTGCGCCTGGCGACGCAGAACGACTATTACCTGATGGGGTGGCCGGTCGCGGACGACGGCACCGTGTCCACCGCGCTGCAGACCATCGCCCTGCCCGGCCGCACCCAGCCGCTGGACGCGATCGAGTCGACCAGCGCCACCGTCAACGACAACCTGCCGGCGCTGTCCAGCGTCGGCGACCAGGTGACGCGCAGCTTCTCGGTCTATGACGCCGCGGGCACGCTGCACAATGTCGACCTGGTGTTCGAGAACACCGGCGTGAACAGCTGGCAGGTGACCGCCAGTTCCACCTCCGGCACCATCGCGCTCGCCACCTCGCCGATGCCGCTGACCTTCGACAGCAGCTCCGGCGCGATCACCGGCACCTCGTCGGTCGCGCTCACCGGGACCTGGTCGAACAGCGAAAGCGCCACCATCGACGTCGCCTTCGACGGCATGACGCAGTGGGGCGAGGCCAGCGCGCCGCGCGCGGTCGAGGTCGACGGCGCCCCGGCCGGCTATGTCAGCAGCTATTATTTCGACAGCGACGGCTTCCTCAACGTCGCCTATTCGAACGGCCAGGTGCGGCCGATCTACCAGATTCCCGGTGCCGTGTTCCGCAACGCCTCCGGCCTGACCGAGGCCACCGGCGACGTGTTCAAGGCTTCGCAGACCTCCGGCGCGGCGGCGCTGGTCGACCCGCAGGCGAGCGAACTCGGCAAGTTCCTCGCCAACACGCTCGAGCTCAGCAACGTCGACCTCGCCCGCGAGATGACCAACCTGATCCAGACCCAGCGTGCCTACAGCACGGCGGCGACGGCGTTCCGGACGGTCGACGAGATGACGACGGTGGTCCGCGACCTGACCTGATTCCGCCGCCGGCTAAGGCGTCCGCCCGCACGCCCGAGCGAGCAGCGCGCGGACGCGCTGCGGCGCGTCGAAAACCATGCGGCCGTCGATCCGCGCGACCGCCGCGCGTTGCGCGGGCGGCAGCCGGACATGGTCCTTCGCCGTCGTCACCAGCATCGCCCCCGCCGCCTGCGCCGTCGCCTGCAGCCGCCCGATATCGGCCGGCGCATAGACGTGATGGTCGGGAAAGGCACGGGCCTCCACCACCCGGCAGCCCAGCGCACCGACCGCCGCAAAGAACTTTTCCGGCCGCGCCAGCCCGGCGAAGGCCACCACCGGCCTGCCGGCCAGCGCCGCAGCCGCGGCATCGAGCGCGAACCGGGCTCCGAAGCGCGGCAGCCCGGCGGCCAGCCGATCCAGCGTCGCCTCGACAGCCGCGGTCGCGGACCCGACCACGACCAGCGCACCGGCGCGGGCGAGGCCGTCGCCGATGCGCTCGCGCAGCGGTCCGGCCGGCATCACCAGGCCGTTGCCGAAGCCAGTCGCGCCGTCCACCACCACCAGCGACAGCGTCTTGGCCAGGTGCGGGTTCTGGAAGCCGTCGTCCATCACCAGCGCGCCGGCGCCCGCGGCGGCGGCGGCGCGAGCGCCGGCCACCCGGTCGCGCGACACCCAGCACGGCGCGACCTCGGCCAGCAGCAGCGGCTCGTCCCCGACCTCGACATGGCTGTGGACCGCGGGATCCACGCGCACCGGGCCGGCCAGGCGGCCGCCATAGCCGCGGGTCAGGAAGTGCGGGGCGGCGCCCATCTCCGCCAGCATCTCGGCCAGCGCGATCGCGGTCGGCGTCTTGCCGGCGCCGCCGACGGTCAGGTTGCCGACGCAGATGACCGGCAGGCCGCAGGCCTGCGGCCGCGCCAGCCGTTGGCGCAGCCGCGCGCCGAAGCCGTAGAGCGCGCCGAGCGGGGCCAGGGCCAGGGCAACGCCCGACCTGCGCGACCAGAATTCAGGCGCGTGCATGGCCGGCCGACCGGCCCGCCGGCATCGGGTCCCGCCGCGGCGGCGGCCCCGCCCCGTAGAGAATGTCGTAAAGCGCCGCCTCCAGCCGGTCGAGCACGCCGGACTGGTCCGCGACCAGGCGGTGCGCCGCCGCGGCCATGGCGTCGTGGGCGGCCGAGTCCTGCAGGAGTTCGGCCAGCGCCGCGGCACAGGCGGCCGGACCGTCGACCTGGCGTGCCGCGCCGGCGTCCAGCAGCAGCCCGCTGATCTCGGGGAAGTTCCACATCGCCGGCCCGACCAGCACCGGACAGCCGAGCTGGGCCGGCTCATACGGGTTCTGCCCGCCGCGGTCGATCCACGAGCCGCCGACGAAGGCGGCTCGGGCGAGGCGGTAGAACAGGCCCATCTCGCCGATGGTGTCGGCGAGGTAGAATCCGGTCCGGCCGACGATCGGTTCGTCGGCGGAGCGGCGCGCAACGCCGAGGCCGGTCGCGCGCAGCAGCGCGGCAACCTCGGCGCCGCGGCCGGGATGGCGCGGCGCCACCAGGGTCAGCAGGTCGGGAATCCGCGGCGCCAGGGCGGCATGGACCTCGGCCACCAGGCGCTCCTCGCCCGGATGGGTGCTGGCGGCCAGCCACACCGGGCGCGCGCCGATGGCGCTGTGCAGCGCCTGCAGCCGGACCGGATCGGCCGGCAGCGGCGCGGCGGCCATCTTCAGGTTGCCGACGACACGCACCGGCGCGGCGCCCAGGCCGGCCAGGATGCCGGCGACGCGGTCGGTCTGCGCCAGGCTGACGGCGAAGCAGCGCAACAGCGCGCGCGCCGCCCCGGGAATCCGGCGCCAGCTGCGGGCGCTGGCATCCGACATCCGCGCATTGACCAGCGCCATCGGGACGCCGCGGCGATGGGTCTCCAGCACCAGGTTGGGCCAGAACTCGGACTCGACCCACAGCGCGGCGTCGGGTCGCCAGTGGTCGAGGAAGCGGCGCACCCACGCCGCCCGGTCGACCGGCACATACTGATGCAGCGCGCGCGCCGGCAGCCGCTCCGCCATCAGCCGGGCGGAGGTGACTGTGCCGGTGGTGACCAGCACCGACGCGGCGGGATCGCGCTCGAGCACGCGGTTGACCAGCGGCAGCACGCTGAGCGACTCGCCGACGCTGGCGGCATGCATCCAGATCAGCCGGCCGGGCGGACGCGGGCGGCCGGCCGCGCCGCGCCGCTCGCCGCGCCGCGCCGGATCCTCGCGGCCGCGGCGCTCGCGCCGGCGCAGATAGGCCTCGACCAGCGGCCCGGCCAGGGTGGTCGCGGCGCGATAGGCCGGCCAGATCATGCCGTCACCGATCGCTCACGCGGCCGAGGCACGCTGCGGCGCCTCGAACGGGTCGGCGTCCAGCACCGATTCGTCGGCCAGGGCCTCCGGCTGGATCGGTTCGTGCCCGCAGGCCCGATCCGCCGCCGCGGTCAGCGCGTTCATGCTGTCCTCGAGCCGGCGCCGAGCGGCCGCCAGCGTGGCCTGATCGGCCCGCTGCGGCAGCACGATCGGCTCGCCGACGGCCAGGTGCGCCCGGCCGAACGGCCAGGGAATCAGGAACCGGTCCCAGCTGCGGTTGAACTTCGCGCGCGTGGTCGAATAGCTGACCGGCACCACCGGCGCGCCGCTGAGCGCCGCCAGCGCCACCGGCCCGATCCGCGCGCGCATCCGCGGCCCGCGCGGCCCGTCCGGCGTGATGCAGATCGAATCGCCGTTGCGCAGCAGCCGCATCAGCGTCAGCGTGGCGGCGCGCGCACCCTTGGAGCTCGATCCCGTCACGGTCTGCAGCCGCATGCGCTGCACCGCCTCGGCGATAAGGCGGCCGTCGCGATGCTGGGAGATCAGCACGTGCACCGGCTTGTCGCGCGGGGTGAAGCCGGGCATCAGCAGCATCCGGCCGTGCCAGAAGCACCAGATCACCGGCTTGCCATCGGCGATCAGCCGCTGCACCGAGTCCGGGATATCGCGCTGCCACCGGTTGGTGTGGAAGACGAACCATACCCACAGCGGAATCACCCGCACCAGGATCGCCCGCGCCCAGTCCTTGCGTGTTGCCCAGCGCATCGTCCGCTCAGCCCTCGCCGACGGCAGCAAGTTCCGGCATGCCGCCATAGTCCTGGCGGAACTGGATGCGGCAAAGCCGGGCATAGAGGCCGCCCTGCGCGAACAGCTCGGCATGGCGCCCGTGCTCGACCACCCGGCCCTCTTCGAGAACGTAGATGTCGTCGGCGTCGCGCACGGTGGCGAGCCGGTGGGCGATCACCAGCGTGGTGCGGTTCTTCATCAGCCGGCGCAGCGCCAGCTGGATCTGCATCTCCGATTCGGCGTCCAGCGCCGAGGTCGCCTCGTCCAGCAGCAGGATCGGTGCGTCCTTCAGCATCGCCCGCGCGATGGCGATGCGCTGGCGCTGGCCGCCTGATAGCCGGCCGCCGTCCTGGCCGACCACGGTGTCGTAGCCGTCCGGCAGCGCCATGATGAAGTCGTGCGCCGCTGCCGCCTTGGCCGCGGCGACGATCTCGTCGTCGCTGGCCGGGCGGCCACCCGCCCGGCCGAAGCCGATGTTGGCGCGGACTGTGTCGTCGAACAACGTGATGTCCTGAGACACCAGCGCGATCGAATTGCGCAGCGACTCCAGCGTGACCGCCGCGACATCGCTGCCGTCGATGCTGACCCGGCCGGCGGACACGTCGAAGAAGCGCGGGATCAGGTTGAAGGCTGTGGTCTTGCCGGCGCCGGAGGGGCCGACCAGCGCGGTCATGCGACCCGGGCGCGCGACCAGGCTGAGCCCGCGCAGAGCCCCGCCGGCGCCGTCGTCGACGCCCGCCGCAGCACCCCGCTCGGGATAGCTGAAGAACACCTCGTCGAAGCGGACCTCGCCGGCGCCGACCGCCAGCGGCTGCGCGTCCGGGCGGTCGACCACCGTCGGCCGCTCGTCCAGCAGCTCGAACACCCGCTGGGCCGCGGCCAGCGATTCCTGCAGGCTGGCGTTCAGGCTGCCCAGGCCGGTCGCCGGCTGGTAGGCCATCAGCAGCGCGGCGACGAAGCCGGCGAACTCGCCCAGCGTGCCGTAGCCGGCCAGGATCATGTAGCTGCCGATGCCGAACACCAGCGCGACCGCCGCCCCGCCCAGCACCTCCAGGATCGGATAGGTCCGCGCCCGCGCCCGCACCGCCTTCATCGACAGCGCGCGCACCGCCTCGATGGTGGAATCCGCGCGGGCCTGGGCGTGATCCTCCAGGCGATAGGCTTTGACCATGCGGATGCCGGCGAAGCTCTCGTCCATCACGTGGGCGAGCTGTCCCATCTCGACCTGGGTCGACTTCGACACCTTGCGCAGCTTGCGGCCGATGGTGACGATCGGGATCGCGCTCAGCGGAAACACCACGAACACGCCCAGCGCCAGAATCCAGTTCAGGTAGAACATCGCGCCGACCAGGATGGCCACGGTCAGCAGGTCGCGGACCAGCGTGGTCAGCACCTTCGACATGCCGTCGCGCATCATGAACACGTCGACCGTGAAGCGCGCCACCAGCTTGCCGGTCGCGGTACGCTGGAACGACAGCGCGTCGGCGCGCATCAGATGGCCGAACATCGCCCGCTGCAGGGCCGAGATCACCTTGAACGCGACCGACTGCACCACCACCGACTGGCCATAGCTGGCCATGCCCTTGGCCAGCGTGACCGCCAGCACCGCCAGCGGCACGACGATCAGCAGGCTGCGGTCGACCGCCGCGTCGCCGCCGGCCTCGAATGCGGTCATCGCGCCGATCGCCTGGTCGATGATCAGCGGATAGGCGCCGGAGGTGGCCGCGACCACCACCATCATGGCAAAGGCGAACAGCACCTGGCGTTTGTATGGCCGCATCCAGTCCCGCCACAGCCGGGCGACCAGCAGCCGGGTCGAATGATCAGTCTGGCCCGCGGGCGCTCGCTCTTTGCTCACCAGGACTTTCGTTCAGCATATTGCAGGTGCGAACCGGTGATAGCATGGCAGCCGCGCGCCCGCCACTGCGGCGGACGCGCCCTGCCGGTTCCCCTTCGGCGGCTCAGGCGCTGGCGAGCAGCGTGCCCAGGTGCCGGCGCGCCACCATCAGCATGGCAAGGTCGGTGATCTCGCCCTGGCCGAGGTCTTCCCACAGCGAGTCCCAGCGGCCGACGGCTTCGGCCCGCTGGTCGAGCCAGCCGGCGATCGCGCCGGCGGCGTCCGCTTCCGGGTCGCTGGCCGCGAGCACGGCGCGGGTCAGGTCCGACTGGACCGCATCCAGCTCGTCGACCACCGCCGCCGCCGCGCGCCGGGTCCAGTCGCTGTCGCCGCTCAGCCGCCCGGCGGCGCTGCGCAGCCGCCCGATCGCAAAACGGTCCGCCAGCGCGAAGAAGATCGCGCCGACCAGCTCCACGTTGCGCTTCGGCGCGGCCCGCTGGATGGCGACGATGTCCACCCCCTGCTCGAGCCAGAGCAGGTTGGCGAACGCCCGCGCCGCCTCGGCCGGCACGCCGGCGGCGGCCAGTTCCGCCGCGCGCGCGTCGCGCGCCGCCAGCTCGGAAGCCGGCAGCAGCGAATCCAGCGTCGCTTCCAGCTTCTCCAGGCCGGGCCGGAACTTCTTGGCATGCGCCGCGATTTCCAGCGGACGGGCGCCATATTGCAGGAACCAGCCGGTGGCGCGGTCGGTCAGGCGGTTGACCCCATTCAGCATGCCGATCTGCACGTCGGCCGGCACCCGGTTGTCGAGCTGGCTGACCGCGGCCCAAAGCCCGCGCAGGTCGTGCACCTCGCGCACGATGCTGTAGGCCCGCGTCACATCCGCGGCCGAGCAGCTGAACCGTCCCTTCAGGTCGTAGACGAAGGTCAGGCCGCTGCGATTGACGATCGAGTTGGTGACGAAGGTGGCAATGATCTCGCGCGCCAGCGGATGGGCGGTCAGCGCGTCCGGGAAGCGCTTGCGCAGCGGGCGCGGGAAGTAGCGGAACAGGTCGTCGACCAGGCCCTTGTCATCGGGCAGGTCGGAGCCGAGCAACTCGTCGTAGAGCGCGATCTTGGCATAGGCCAGCAGCACGGCCAGTTCAGGCCGCACCAGGCCGCGGCCGGCCGCTGCGCGCTGCTTGATCGCCTCGCCGTCGGGCAGGAACTCGATCGCCCGGTTCAGCCGGCCCTCGCGCTCGAGCGTGCGCATCAGGCGCTGGTGCGCCGGCAGCGCGCGCCCCGCCTGCGCCTGGGCGACCGACAGCGCCTGTGTCTGCAGGTAATTGTCCTGCAGCACCAGCTCGGCGACCTCGTCGGTCATGTCGACCAGCAGTGCGTCGCGCTGCTTGCGGGTCATGTCGCCGGCCGCGACGATGCGGTTCAGCAGCACCTTGATGTTGACCTCGTGGTCGGAGCAGTCGACGCCCGCCGAATTGTCGATCGCATCGGTGTTGATGCGGCCGCCGCGCAGGGCATAGGCGATGCGCCCGCGCTGGGTGAAGCCGAGGTTGGCGCCTTCGCCGACGACGGCACAGCGCAGTTCCATGGCGTCGACCCGCAGGGCGTCGTTGGCCTTGTCGCCGACCTGGGCGTGGCTTTCCTCCGCCGCCTTGACGAAGGTGCCGATGCCGCCGAACCACAGCAGGTCGACCTCGGCGGTCAGCAGCGCGTGGATCAGCTCGTCGGGCGTCACCTTCTCGCTGGCGATGCCGAATCGCTGCATGATCTCCGGCGTCAGCGTCAGCGATTTCTTCGACCGCTCGAAGATCGCACCGCCGGCCGAAAGCAGGGCGGTGTCGTAGTCGGCCCAGGACGACCGCGGCAGCTCGAACAGGCGCTTACGCTCGGCGAAGCCGGCAGCCGGGTCGGGATCCGGGTCGATGAAGATGTGCATGTGGTTGAAGGCGCCGACCAGGCGGATGTGCTCCGACAGCAGCATGCCGTTGCCGAACACGTCGCCGGCCATGTCGCCGACGCCGACCACGCTGAAATCCTCGCTCTGGATGTCCTTGCCGATCTCGCGGAAGTGCCGCTTGACCGACTCCCAGGCGCCGCGGGCGGTGATGCCCATCGCCTTGTGGTCGTAGCCGGCCGAGCCGCCGGAGGCGAATGCGTCGTCGAGCCAGAAGCCGTATTCCTGCGAGACGCCGTTGGCGATGTCGGAGAAGGTCGCGGTGCCCTTGTCGGCGGCGACGACCAGATAGGGATCGTCCTCGTCGTGGCGCACCACGCGGTCCGGCGGCACCAGCGCGCCGTCGACCAGGTTGTCGGTGATGTCCAGCAGGCCGCGCATGAAGGTCTGGTAGCAGGCCACGCCCTCGTCGCGCTGGGCCTGGCGGTCGGCGGCCGCATCGCCGCTCGGCGCCGGCGGCTGCTTGACCACGAAGCCGCCCTTCGAGCCGACCGGCACGATGACGGCGTTCTTGACCATCTGCGCCTTCATCAGGCCCAGCACCTCGGTGCGGAAGTCCTCGCGCCGGTCCGACCAGCGGATGCCGCCGCGCGCGACCTTGCCGCCGCGCAGGTGCACCGCCTCGACCCGCGGGCTGTAGACGAACACCTCGACCATCGGCCGCGGCAGCGGCAGGCCGTCCACCTTGCGCGAATCGAGCTTGAACGAAAGATAGGCCTTGGGCCCGCCGTCGGCCGCGGTCTGGAACGCGTTGGTGCGCAGGATCGAGGTCAGCAGGTTGAGGAACCGGCGCACGATGCGGTCCTCGTCCAGGCTGCTGACGTCGGCCAGCGCCGCCTCGATCTGCGCCAGCAGGTCGGCCTCGGCCGCCGCCCGGTCGCCGTCGGCCGCCGGATCGAAGCGGATGCGGAACAGCCGCAGCAGGCAGGAGGCGAGATAGGGGTGGTTCGACAGCGCCTGGGCCATATAGCCTTCGCTGTACTGGATGCCCGCCTGGCGCAGGTACTTCGCCAGCGCGCGCAGCATCGAGACCTCGCGCGAGCTCAGCCCGCTCGTCAGCACCAGCGCGTTGAAGCCGTCGTCCTCGACGACGCCGTTCCAGACGTCGAGGAAGGCCTCCTCGAAGCGCTGCTTGACGTGCTCGACGTCGATCGGCATGCGGTCGCGGGTCAGCGCCTCGAAGTCGTGCACATAGATCGTCGCGCCGTCGCGGGTCTCGATCCGGAACGGTGCCTCGGTCAGCACCTTCAGGCCCATGTGCTCGAACATCGGCAGCACGTCGGACAGCGGCACCGGACGGTCGGGGTGGTAGAGCTTGACCCGCACGGCGTCCGCCGGCAGCTCGATCGGCCGGTAGAGATTGAGGCGCAGCGTCTCCTCGGTGCGCGACCTGTCGATCCGCTCCAGGTCGAAGACGGCGACCTGCGGCGCCACCCGCTCGCGATAGCTCGCCGGCAGCCCCTCGGCGTACAGCCGGTGCAGCGCCAGCCCCTTGTCCTCGCCCAGCGTGGCGACCAGCGCGACGCGCAGGTCGTCGGCCCAGGACCGCGAGGCGGCGACGATGCGCTGCTCCAGCTCGGCCAGGTCGACGTCCGGGATCATCCCGGGCTCGGTGGCGATGATCATGTGCACGCGGGCCAGCACCGCGTCGGCGCTGAGCTCCGGATAGAAGGTGCTGACCCGGCCGTTGAACGCCTCTGCCAGGATCTCGCCGAATTTGTGTCGCAGCGCGGTGTCGTAGCGGTCGCGCGGGCAGTAGATGAAGCACGACACGAAGCGCTCGAACGGATCGGTGCGCACGAACAGTGCTGTGCGCTGGCGCTCCTGCAGGTTGAGGATGCCGCCGGCGATACGGGCCAGGTCCTCGACGCCGATCTGGTAGAACTCGTCGCGCGGGAAGGTTTCCAGCGTGTGTTCCAGCGCCTTGGCGGCATGGGACTTCGGCGGAAATCCCGCCAGCCGCAGCACCGCCTGCAGCTTGGCGCGGAGGAAGGGCACGGTCTGCGCCCGCTGTGCGTAGGAGGCCGAGGTGAACAGGCCGACGAAATTGTGCTCGCCCTTCACCGCCCCCTTGTCGTCGAAACGCTTGATGCTGATGACGTCGAGGTGGACGCCGCGGTGCACGGTCGAGCGGCGGTTGGCCTTGGTCACCTGCACCAGGTGCGGCGCGCGCACGAAGTGCCGCACCTCCTCGGGCAGCCGGCCCAGCTCGCGCCGGCCGCGGAAGATGCGCACGTCCGGGTCGCGCAGGATGCCGAGGCCGCTGCCCTCGTCGACCTCCATCATCTCCGCGTCGCCGGCGCCGAGGAACGAGTAACGGCGGTAGCCGAGGAAGGTGAAGTTGTCGGCGGCCAGCCAGCGCAGGAAGGCGACGGCCTCGTCGACCTCCTCCGCCGCCACGCCGGCGGAACGCTCCGACAGCCCCTCGGCCAGCGCCTGCGACTGGTCGAGCATCTTGCGCCAGTCCGCCACGGCCAGCGCCACGTCGTTGAGCACGGCGAGCAGCCCGTCGCGAACGGCGTCGAGCTCGGCCGGCGAGGTCAGCTCGTCGACCTCGATGTGCATGTGGCTCTCGCCGCGGCCCTCCGGCACCGAGCCCGGCGCCTCGCACAGCGCCGTGATGGCGCCGTCGTCCGCGCGGGCGACGTTGAGGACCGGATGGACGATCAGGTGGACGGCCAGGCCGCGCCGGTTGAGTTCGGTGGTGATCGAATCGACCAGGAACGGCATGTCGCGCTGGACGATCTCGATGATCGTGTGCGCCGACTGCCAGCCATGCTGCTCGACGTCCGGGTTGAAGATGCGCACCTGGGGCTTGCCGTCGGCCCAGCGATACGCCAGCCGGAACAGGGCCAGCCCCGCGCCGAGCAGGGCGTCGCTGCCCCGTTCCTGCATGTCCTCCGGCGGGACATGGCTGTACAGACATGACAGATAGCGGACGAACAGCGCCCGTTCGGCTTCGGGCATGCGCTGGCTTTCGGCCAGCGCGATCAAACGATCGACCTCCTCGACTTTCTTCACCGCGGCTGACTTGGTCATGTCACTCTCCAGGGGGCAAGGAGAACCATCCACAGCTTCCGTTTTACGGCATTTTTCTTAAATAATTACAATGATTTGCGAGTTGTTAACGGGCTTGCCCTAGCATCGCCCTACGACGCAGAGGCCATTAAGGGGAGCGGGCCTCGCACGGTCAAGTACCGCGGACGGCGTCCAGGAGGGACACGCAATGCCGAGCGATCTTGCCGTCGGCGCCGCAGAAGCGGTGCCGGCGCAGCCGGGAACACCGGCCGATTTCAGGGATTTCCTGCCGGCACGACTGAAGCAGATTCTGGGCACGGACGAACTCGTCGCGCTCGACGAGGCCGCCCGCAGCTGGGCGGCCGCACGCGGGCGCCGGCTGCCGGTCGACATCCGTCTCAGCCTGCCGTTCGCGCGCCGCGGCGTGTTCGTCAATGTCCTGGCCGGCCGCGAGCGGCGCGGCCGCGACCGCCTGCGCCGGGAGCGCACCCGCCGGCCGCTGGCGACGGTCGGCAATGTCATCTTCATGACCATGCTGGTCGGCCTGGCCTACAGCGGCCTGATCGTCGGCGCACTGGCCTTCAGCGGTATCGTCGAATAGGCGGCGCGGGCGGACCGAACACGATGGCAGAGCGAATCCACCCCGCCGCGATGGCGACGCGTCCGCACGAGCGCATCCGCGCCATCGGCGCGCATGCCCCGCTGCTGCACGAACACCTGGCGCGCCTGAGCGAGATCGACCGCTGCGCCCGGCTGGGCCGGCCGGTCGCCGCACCGGCGATCGAGGCCTATTGCACGCGGCTGCGCGGCGAGGAGAGCCTGATCGTCGCCTGCGTGGTCGGCGACCGCGTGGTCGCCAGCGGCGAGCTGGTCGAGAGCGCGGAGGACCGCGTGTTCGGCGGCGGCAACGGCGTCGCGGACCTGACGATTGCCGTCGAGGAGCCGCACCGCCGCGCCGGCATTGCCGGCAGGGTCTGCGCGGAACTGATCCGCCGCGCGCCGCAGCGTCGGCTGGCGCTGGTGCGCATGGCCTACGCCGCGGACAATGCCGCCATGGCCCGGCTGGCCCATCGACTGGGGGCGATCGACCGCGAGATGGCCGGCCGCACCACGGCCGAGATCTGCACCGGTTGGATGAACGACGCGCTGATGCCGATCCTGTTCGAGCGCTCGGCGGGATTCCGCCCGCTGCTGACGCAGTAGCGGCACCCGCGCGGCCGCATTGCCGAGCCGCGATGCGCGCATCTGCCCGCTTCGCTTCCGTGACGTCTTGCGCTAGTGCGTTGCGGCCTGTGACAGCAGCGACGGCCATCCGATGAAGGCGATCCGCGCTTCCTTCCTCGATTTCGTCGACGACCCGTTCTTCGCGGAGGAACGGGCGGCGGTGCGCTATGTCGCCGACGGCGCCCTGGTGGTCGACGGCGACCGCATCGCCGATTTCGGTGCCTGGCCGGACATCGCCGCCCGCCACCGCGCCCTGCAGCTCGCCCACTTTCCCGACCGCCTGGTATTGCCGGGTTTCGTCGATACCCACGTCCACTATCCGCAGACCGAGATGATCGCCGCCTATGGAGAACGGCTGCTGGAATGGCTCGAGCGCTACACCTTCCCGACCGAGCTCAGGTTCCGCGACCGGGTCCACGCCGACCGCATCGCCGATCGCTTCTGCGACCTGTTGCTGGCCAGCGGCACCACCACGGCCCAGGTGTTCACCACCACCTTCCCGCAGTCGGTGGATGCGCTGTTCGAGGCGACGTCGCGCCGCGGCATGTGCGTCGTCGCCGGGCTGACCGGCATCGACCGGCCGGGCAGCGCGCCGCCCGAGTACCTCGACACCGCCGACGGTTTCTATCGCGACAGCAAGGCGCTGATCGCGCGCTGGCATGGACGCGAGCGCTGCCGCTACGCGGTGACGCCGCGGTTCGCCCTCGGCTCGACCCGCGAGCAGCTCGCCCGCTGCGGCCAGCTCCTCGCCGAGCATCCGGACGTCTGGGTCAACACCCACATGTCGGAGAACGAGGCCGAGATCGCCCAGGTCGCCGCCCTGTTCCCGGAAGCGCGCGACTATCTCAACGTATACGAGCGGGCCGGCATCGTCGGGCCGAAATTCACCGCCGGCCATGCCGTCCATCTCGACGACGACGCCTGGCGGCGCATGGCGGCGGCGGGGGCATCGGTGTCGTTCTGCCCGGCGTCGAACCTGTTCCTCGGCAGCGGACTGTTCGCGCTGGAAAAGGCGAAGCGGGCGGCGGCGCCGGTGCCGGTCGGGCTCGGCAGCGACGTCGGCGCCGGCAACAGCTTCTGCCTGCTGCGCGTGCTCGACGACGCCTACAAGGTGGCGGCCCTGCGCGGCCAGAAGCTGTCGGCGATGAAGGCGCTGTTTCTCGCCACGCTCGGCGGCGCGCGCGCCCTGCACCTCGACCGCGAGATCGGCTCGTTCGAGCCGGGCAAGTTCGCCGACTTCGTCGTGCTGGACCCGCGAGCGACGCCGGTGATGGCGCAGCGCGCCGACTCGCCGCCGCCGGCCGGCGATGCCGCGCAAGGCAGCGGGCATGCGCATGTCGACCACGCGGCCTTCGGTCTGGTCGCGCTCGGCGACGACCGCGCCGTCACCGCCACCTACGTCGCCGGCCGGCAGGTCTACCCGCGCCCGACGGCCTGAGCGGGCCGACTCGCGGCGGCCGCTGCGCTGCCGCCGGGCAGGCCGGCGGCTACAGGCCCAGCTCGCTCCACATCGCGTCGACGCGGGCGACCACGTCCGGGTCCATCGCCAGCTTGCGGCCCCATTCGCGCTTGGTTTCCGGCGGCCACTTGTTGGTGGCGTCCAGCCCGATCTTGGAGCCGAGGCCGCTCTCCGGGCTGGCAAAGTCGAGATAGTCGATCGGCGTGCGCTCGATCAGCGTGATGTCGCGCGCCGGGTCCATCCGGGTCGACACCGCCCACATCACGTCCTTCCAGTCGCGGGCGTCGATGTCGTCGTCCACCACGATCACCCACTTGGTGTACATGAACTGGCGCAGATAGGACCACACGCCCATCATCACCCGCTTGGCGTGGCCCGGATAGGCCTTCTTCATCGACACCACGGCGATGCGGTAGCTGCAGCCCTCCGGCGGCAGCCAGAAGTCGACGATCTCCGGGAACTGCTGGCGGATCAGGGGCACGAACACCTCGTTCAGCGCCTCGCCCAGCACCGAAGGCTCGTCCGGCGGCCGGCCGGTGAAGGTGGAAAGATAGATCGGGTCGCGGCGCATGGTGATGGCGCTGACGGTGAACACCGGGAACGATTCCACCGCGTTGTAATAGCCGGTGTGGTCGCCGTAGGGGCCCTCGTCGCCGAAGTCGTCGAGGCTGACGTGGCCCTCCAGCACGATCTCCGCCGACGCCGGCACCTTCAGCGGCACGGTCCTGCAGTCGACCAGCTCCACCCGCTTGCCGCGCAGCAGGCCGGCGAACTGGTACTCCGACAGGGTGTCGGGCACCGGCGTGACCGCGGCCAGGATGGTCGCCGGGTCGGCGCCGATCACCGCCGCCGCCGGCAACGGCGCGCGCTTCTCCTTGCCCCAGCGCGCATGGTGCTGGGCGCCGCCGCGATGCTTCAGCCAGCGCATCAGCGTGGTATTCCGGCCGGTCACCTGCATGCGGTAGATGCCCAGGTTGAAGGCGTCGCTGCGGTCGCCCTTCGGGTCCGGGCCCTGCGTCACCACCAGCGGCCAGGTGATCAGCGGCGCCGGCTCGCCCGGCCAGCAGCCCTGCACCGGCAACCGGGCCAGGTCGATGTCGTCGCCCTGCAGCACAATCTCCTGGCAGGCGCCGCGGCCGACCGTCTTCGGCCGCATCGCCAGCGCAGTGCGCAGCAGCGGCACCATCTCCAGCGCCTCGCGGAAGCCGCCCGGCGGCTCCGGCTGGCGCAGGAAGGCCAGCGTCTCGCCCACCGCGCGCAGCTGGTCCGGCGTGCGGTCCATGCCCCAGGCGACCCGCTCGACCGTGCCGAACAGGTTGACCAGCACCGGCATCGGCGACGGCTGGCCGTCGGCGCGCACCGGGTTCTCGAACAGCACGGCCGGCCCCTGCCGGGCCAGCAGCCGGGTCTGGATCTCGGTCATCTCCAGCTGGGTCGAAACCGGCCGCACGACCCGCACCAGCCGGCCTTCGCGCTCCAGGCGGTCGACGAACTCTCGCAGGCTGGCATAGGGCATGGGCGATCCTCTGGTCTCGACCGGGGCATATACCATGTGCGCCGCACCGCGCGTCAGTCTGCGGTGTGCGCGAAGACGATGGATCTGGTCGGACACAACGCCATTCGCGCCATTCCGGTCAGCGTCTCAACCATAGCTCTGAATCGCGAATGCGGCGCGTCGAGCGCATGTACCGCCGAGGACATCCTGACGGTCCTCGTCGGGCGCAGGCTTTCTCAGAATCGACTGGTCGCAGGCCTTGCGCCAGGGCTGCATGGCCGCGAGGCCGCGCAAAGCCAGAGCGGCCGGCCTTTCCTGTCCTCGCTCGGACAGGAGACGGAGCGATCGCCACGACCCGCGGCGCTTGCCCGCCGTTTCCACTGACATCACAATGTCAGCATAGTCCATTGGAGTCGCTGCCATGCGCCGCGCCGATCGCCTCTATCGCATCATCGAGACGCTGCGCGGGCGCCGGCGCGCGATCACGGCGGAACAGATCGCGCGGGCGATGGAGGTGTCGGTCCGCACCATCTATCGCGACATCGCCGACCTCGCAGCCTCCGGCGTGCCGATCGACGGCGAGGCCGGGGTCGGCTATGTGCTGCGCCCCGGCTTCCACCTGCCGCCGGTCAACCTCGACGCCGAGGAAGTCGAGGCGCTGGCGCTGGGCGTCGCCATGGCGGTGCGCTGGGGCGACGCCGGCCTCGCCGCGGCGGCGGAACGGCTGCGCAACAAGCTGAAGGCGGTGATGCCACCGAACCTGGCGGAAAGCTTCGACCAGATCGCGCTCTACGCGCCGGCCTACGAGGGCGCGCTGAAGGTTCCCGACGGCCTCGGCCCGCTGCGCCGCGCGATGCGCGAGAGGCGCAAGGTGCGGCTCGCCTATCGCGACGTCGACGGCGAAGCGACCAGCCGCGTCGTGCGCCCGCTCGGCCTGTCGTTCTTCGCGCCGTTCTGGACGCTGGCCGCCTGGTGCGAGCTGCGCCAGGACTTCCGCATGTTCCGCGTCGACCGCATCGACGAATTGGCGATGACCGACGCCCGCTTCAGCGAGGAGCCCGGCAAGCGGATGATCGACTATGTCCGCCTCGACCGCGCCCGTGGCGCGGCACGGCGCGCCGACCCGCGGCGGACGGCGGCGGAGTAGCGCGAGCGGTCCGCGCCGGGCGGCATGACATCCCCGGGGGTCGATCGTGGGACCTCCACGGGAAGGTGCTCAGGCACGCATCGCCGCAGGTGCGAGCCCGGCACGAGGTCCCCGGGTCAAGCCCGGGGATGACGGGCCTGGGGGGCTTGGCCGCGGGCATAGCCGCAGTCGGCCTCGCCCGACCCGATTGCCCGCCGCGCCCTATTCCACCGTCCAGGTATGCCCGCCGCGCAGCAGGGCGTCGATGTCGCCGCCGACCGGGGCCGGCCAGGCACCGCCGACGGCGTCCGTCATCTGGTCGGCGACCTGCGCGTCGTAGGCCGGGGCCGGGTCGTCGTAGAGCACGCCGAGCGCGACCGGCAGGTGCGGCGGCTGCATCGCGGCCAGCATGCCGGCCAGCACGCGGTTGGTCTGGTCGTGGACCAGGATGTCGGCTTCCGTCACGCCGCCCTCGCCCAGCGCCACCGCCTCCAGTGCCAGCGTCTTCGCGTTCAGACGCAGGCCGTGGGTGGCCGGGCCCTTGCCGTCGCCGCCGAACAGCAGCGGCTTGCCGTGCTCCACATGCACCTGGCGCGCGGCCGCCACCTCGCGGGCGGTGAAGCCGGCGAAGGCGTCGTCGTTGTAGACGATGCAGTTCTGGAAGATCTCGACCAGCGCCGCGCCCTTGTGGGCATGGGCGCGCTTCAGCACCTCCGGCAGCACCTTCTGCTGGGTGTCGACGCCGCGGGCGACGAAGCGCGCGCCGGCGCCGAGCGCGAACAGCACGGCGGAGACCGGATGGTCGAGCGAGCCGCCGGGCGTCGACGGCGAGCGCGTGCCTTCGCGGCTGGTCGGCGAATACTGGCCCTTGGTCAGGCCATAGATCTCGTTGTTGAACAGCAGGATGGTGATGTCGACGTTGCGGCGCAGCACATGCAGCAGGTGGTTGCCGCCGATCGACAGCGCGTCGCCGTCGCCGGAGATCAGCCAGACGTCGAGCGCCGGGTTGGCCAGCTTGATGCCGGTGGCGATGGCCGGCGCGCGGCCGTGGATGGTGTGGAAGCCATAGGTGGCCATGTAGTAGGGCAGGCGCGCGGCGCAGCCGATGCCGGAGACGAACACCGTGTTCTCCGGCGCCAGCGCCAGGTCGGCGCAGGCCTTCTGCACCGCCTTCAGGATGGCGTAGTCGCCGCAGCCCGGGCACCAGCGCACCTCCTGGTCGGAAGCGTAGTCCTTCGGCGCCAGCGGCGCGGCGGGGGCGATCTCGTTCATGCCGCCGCTCCCGTCCCGGTCGCGGCGCCGGCCAGCGCGCGCTCCAGCGCGTCGCGCAGCTCGGCGATCTTGAACGGCCGGCCCGTCACCTTCGACAGCCCCTCCGCCGGCACCAGATATTGCGCGCGCAACAGCGTCACGAGCTGACCGTGGTTCATCTCCGGCACCAGGATCCGGTCATAGCCGGCCAGCAGCGCGCCCAGGTTGCGTGGCAACGGCCAGATATGGCGCAGGTGGATATGGGCGATGGCATGGCCCATGGCGTTCAGGTCCTCGACCGCTCGGCTGATCGGGCCGTAGGTCGAGCCCCAGCCGACCACGGCGAGGCGGCCGCGCGCCGGGCCCTGGTCCACCGCCTGCTCCGGAATGTCGCGGGCGATGCCGTCGATCTTGGCGGCACGCACGGCGGTCATGCGATGGTGGTTCTCCGGGTCGTAGGAGATGTTGCCGCTGTCGTAGTCGCGCTCGATGCCGCCGATGCGGTGCATCAGGCCGGGCGTGCCCGGCAGCGCCCACGGCCGGGCCAGCGTCTCCGGGTCGCGCAGGAACGGCTGGAAGCCCTCGGGATCCGTGCGGAAGCGGACCGGGAACGGCGCATAGTCGGCCAGCGCGGGAATGCGCCACGGCTCGGCGGCATTGGCCAGGTAGCCGTCGGTCAGCAGCATCACCGGCGTCATGTAGCGGGTGGCGATGCGCACCGCCTCGATCGCGCATTCGAACGCATCCGACGGCGAGCGGACCGCGATCGCGGCAAGCGGGCTGTCGGCATTGCGTCCGAACACCGCCTGGTAGAGGTCCGACTGCTCGGTCTTGGTCGGCAGCCCGGTCGACGGCCCGCCGCGCTGGGCGTTGACCACCACCAGCGGCAGTTCGGCCGCGATGGCGAGCCCGATCGCCTCGGTCTTCAGCGCGATTCCGGGCCCGGACGACGACGTCACGCCGAGCGAGCCGGTGTAGCTGGCGCCGATGGCGGCACACACGGCGGCGATCTCGTCCTCGGCCTGGAAGGTGACGACGCCGTTCCTCTTCAGGCGGGCCAGCGTGTGCAGCAGCTGCGAGGCCGGCGTGATCGGATAGGAACAGAAGGTCATGCCGATGCCGGCCAGCCGGGCGCCGGCGACCAGGCCCCAGGCCAGCGCCTCGGTGCCGGTGACGTTGCGGTAGAGGCCGGGCGCGGTTGCGGCCGGGGGCACCTGATAGACCCGGATGTCGGCGGGCAGCTCGGCCGTCTCCGCATAGGCGTGGCCGGCATTGAGCGCGGCGATGTTGGCCTCGGCCAAGGTCGCGTCGGCGGCGAATTTCGACCGCAGCCAGGCGACGGTGGCGGCGCGGTCGCGGGCGAACATCCAGTAGACCAGGCCCAGCGCCCACATGTTCTTGCTGCGCGTCGCCGCCTTCTTGCCGATGCCGAATGGCGCCACCGCCTCCTCGGTCAGCCGGGTCATGTCGACCTTGAGCAGGCGGAATCCCGCGAGGCTGCCGTCGTCCAGCGGGTTGGCGGCATAGCCGGCCTTGGCCAGGTTCTTGGCCGAGAAGGCGTCGGTGTCGACGACGATCAGCGCGCCGGGCCGCACCTCGCGCAGGTTCACCTTCAGCGCGGCCGGATTCATCGCCACCAGCACGTCGACCTGGTCGCCGATGGTCTTGATGTGGCGCGCGCCGAAGCGGATCTGGAACGCCGAAACGCCATAGGTGGTGCCGGCCGGGGCGCGGATCTCGGCCGGGAAATCCGGGAATGTGGCGAGGTCGTTGCCGGCCAGCGCGGTGGTCAGCGCGAACTGGCCGCCGGTCAGCTGCATGCCGTCGCCGGAATCGCCGGCAAAGCGGACGACGGCGGCTTCCAGCGGCGTCGGCTCGCGCAGCAGCGCCTCGTGGGAATCGGGCATCGGGGTTTCCTGCGGTCCGTTCCTGGTCAGCCGAACGCCTGAATGCCGGTCTGCGCGCGGCCCAGGATCAACGCATGTACGTCGTGGGTGCCTTCATAAGTGTTGACCGCCTCCAGATTCATCGCGTGGCGGATCACGTGGAACTCGTCGGCGATGCCGTTGCCGCCATGGATGTCGCGCGCGGCGCGGGCGATGTCGAGCGCCTTGCCGCAGGAGTTGCGCTTGATCAGCGAGATCGCCTCCGGCATCAGCTTGCCGGCGTCCATCAGCCGGCCCACCTGCAGCGCCGCCTGCAGCCCGATCGCGATCTCGGTCTGCATGTCGGCCAGCTTCTTCTGCACCAGCTGGGTCGCGGCCAGCGGCCGGCCGAACACCTGGCGGTCCAGCGCGTACTGTCGTGCGGCGTGCCAGCAGAACTCGGCGGCGCCGAGCGCGCCCCAGGCGATGCCGAAGCGGGCGCGGTTCAGGCAGCCGAACGGCCCGCGCAGGCCGCTGACGTTGGGCAGCAGGTTCTCGGCCGGCACGAACACGTCGTCCATCACGATCTCGCCGGTGATCGAGGCGCGGAGCGCGAACTTGCCCTCGATCTTCGGCGCCGACAGGCCGTCCATGCCCTTGTCGAGCACGAAGCCGCGGATCTTGCCGTCCGGGTCGGCCTTGGCCCAGACCACGAAGACGTCGGCGATCGGCGAGTTGGTGATCCACATCTTGGTGCCGGTCAGGCGATAGCCGCCGTCGACCGCCCTGGCCACCGTGCGCATCGACGCCGGGTCCGAACCGGCGTCGGGCTCGGTCAGGCCGAAACAGCCGACCCATTCGCCGCTGGCCAGCTTCGGCAGGTATTTCCGCCGCTGCGCTTCGGTGCCGTAGGTGTAGATCGGATGCATGACCAGCGACGACTGCACGCTCATCGCCGAGCGATAGCCGCTGTCGACCCGCTCCACCTCGCGCGCGATCAGGCCGTAGGAGACGTAGTTGACGCCGGCGCAGCCATAGTCCTCGGGCAGCGTGCAGCCGAGGAAGCCGAGCGCGCCCATCTCCGCGATGATGGCGCGGTCGAACCGCTCGTGCCGGTTCGCCTCCAGCACCCGAGGCATCAGCTTGTCTTGGCAGTATTGCCGCGCCGCCTCCGCGATCAGGCGCTCGTCCTCGCTCAGCTGCTCGGCCAGCCGGAACGGGTCTTCCCACTGGAAGCGGGTCGCGGTGTCGCCCTCGGTGGACGACCCGACGGCCGGCGAAGGTGCTGCAACGCTCATGGCGGTCTCTCGCGCTCGGTGGCGCCGGGCGGCAACGGTAGGCCGCCCGGTTTGCTCCGGTCACATAGCGCGATGGGCGCCGTTCGTCACGTCACAGATGGCCGCAAGCCTGCGGCCGGCGATCAGAAACGGATGTGGGACTCCACGTCATAGTCGCGGTACACGATATGCTGCTGGAAATAGTCTTTGTCGCGGCCGGTGAACCGGCGCTCCAGCATCAGGCCGGACTGCGCATCGATGACGTAGTAGCCGGAGATAGCGTTGTCGCCTGACGTGCCCTGTGCGCGCCCACTGAATCCGATGAGATAGGCGCGCCGCCCGTCATAGGTGGTCTCGCCGTCGATTCGCAGCGCAAGGTCGCCGGTCTCGCGCATCACCGTATTGCCCCGCGTCACCGCGAAGTTGACGGCGGTGAACGGCTCGCCCGGCTGGATGGCGGTCTCCGGCCACTGGAAAATGGGAAACAGCGAGATGATCGTCTCGATGATCTCCGTGCGCTCGCTGTCGGTCAGGCGGTCGGCGGAAGCGAAGCTGAAATCGGCATCCTTGATCTCGCCCAGGTCAGTCATCAACAGATCCAGCGTGAACGGCTGCACGTCCAACTCCTCGGTCAGCTCATGCGCGCCGACCGAGAATGTGACCGACAGCGCGATCAGCCCTTCGCCGCTGGCTTCGATCCGGCCATTGCCGGACAAGGCGTCGCGCTTGTCGAAGTGGTAGCTGCTGACGTCGGCGCTGGCCTGCACCGTCCCAGAGAGCTGCACAGGGCCAACCGGCCGGTAGCGCAGCAGCACCGGCCCGCTGACCGGCTGTACCGCGCCGCCATAGAGCTGGGCCGGCGTAGGGGCCTGGCGCTGGGTGATGTTGGACTGGCACCCGGCCAGCGCCAGCGCGACGGCCGCGGCCGGCACGACGATGCGGACGCCGGAACGCATGGAACGCACCATGCGCGCGAAAAAGTCTTCTCTCATCGCAAATTCCCGGACTATCGCCTACCTGTACGGTTCGTCATGCGGGGATTGCGCGGGCGTGTCAATGCTACCGGCGGCTGTGCGCCGGCACCGTCGCATGGAACATCGATTGAAAGATCGCAGCGGCGGCAGCGAAAGCCGGCGGGGGCCGAAGCCCCCGCCGCTCGCCGGGCCGTTCAGGCCAGCTGGTTGCCGATCGGCAGGTCGCGGATGCGGATGCCGCTGGCGTTGAAGATGGCGTTGGTCAGCGCCGGGATGAACGGCGGCACGCCGGGTTCGCCGACGCCGGTCGCATGCACCTCGAACGGGTGCGGCACCACATGGGTGTGCACCGTCTCCGGGAAGTTGTCGGAGCGGACCATCTGGTAGTCGTGGAAGTTCGACTGCCGGACCCGGCCGTTCTCGAAGGTGATGCCGCCGTGCATGGCCGCCGACATGGCGAACACGACGGCGCCCTGCATCTGCGAGCGCACGCGCTCCGGGTTGGCCATGAAGCCGCAGTCGACGGCGACATGGACCTCCGGCACGCGCACGGTCCCGTTCTCCACCTTGGCGCGGACCACCGTCGCCACATAGGAGACGAAGCTGCGGTGGGCGGCGATGCCCATCGCCTCGCCGGCCGGCAACGACTTGCCCCACCCGGCCTCCGCCGCCGCGATCTCGACGACGTTGCGCAGGCGCGACCTGTCGTTGGGGAACTCGGCATAGGGCTCGCCGTAGTTCCAGAAATCCTCCGGCAGGCCTGCCGCGGCCAGGTCGATGACCCCGCCGTGGCCGATCAACTGCAACAGGAAGTCCTTCTGGTCGATGCCGAGGTCGGCCGCCAGCTCCGCCGCGATCGACTGCACCGCGAAGGCGCGCGGGATGTTCGACACCGAACGGAACCAGCCAACGCGCGTGTGCGCGAAGGCCTTGCACTGCTCGGCCCGCACGTTGGCGATGTCGAAGGGCATGTCGCCCAGCCCCATGCCCAGCTCGATCGGGTGCTGCACGCCCTCGTCCGGCGCGAAGGTCGACAGGAACGACGGGGCCGCGCTGCGATGGCGCCACGCGATCACGTTGTTGTCGGCATCCAGCCCGACGTCGATCTTCTCGACCGAGGTGGTGTGGTAGAAGCTGTGGCGGATGTCGTCCTCGCGCGTCCACTGCACCCGCACCGGGGCACCGACCTCACGCGACAGATAGGCCGCCTCGATGGCGAAGTCGCACTTCGACTTTCGCCCGAAGCCGCCGCCCAGCAGCGTGACGTTCACCGTGACGTCGGCCTCGTTCATGCCGAGGAACTCGGCGATGTCGACGCGGGCGCCATAGGGGCTCTGCAGGCAGCCCCACACCTCGCACTTGCCGTCGGCGACGTTGGCCAGCGCGGCCAGCGGCTCCATCGGCGCATGCGCCATGTGCGGCTGATAGTACTCGCGGCTGAACACGCGCGCCGCGCCGGCCAGCGCCGCCTCGGCGTCGCCCTGGTCGCGGACCACGCTGCCCGGGGCATTGGCCGCCGCGCTCAGCTCCTGCCGGTAGGCCTCGGTGTTGAAGCCGGCGTGCGGGCCGTCCTCCCACTCGATCTTCAGCGCCTCGCGGCCCTTGATCGCCGCCCAGGTGCTGGTCGCGATCACCGCCACGCCGCCCAGCGGCCGGAACTTGGCCGGGGGGATGCTGCCCGGGATCTCGATCACCTGCTCGACGCCGGGAATCGCCATCGCCGCCGCGGTGTCGATGGCGGTCGGCGTGCCGCCGACCACCGGCGGCCGCGCGACCACGGCATAGCGCATGCCGGGCAGGCTGACGTCGGCGCCGTAGGTCGCCTTGCCGGTAGTGATGTCGTGCAGGTCGTAGATCTGCACGGCGCCGCGGCCGATGTAGCGGAACTCGCGCTCGTCCTTGAACCGCAGCACGTCGCGGGCCGGGGTCGGCAACGCCATCGCCGCCTGGGCCAGATCGCCATAGCCCAGCCGCAGGCCGAGCGTCTGGTGCACCACCTCGTGGCCGATGGCGCGCACCTTGTCGACGTCGACCCCCCACTGGGCCGCCGCCGCCTCCTCCAGCATCCGCCGCACCGCCGCGCCGATCTCGCGCGCCGGCTGGATGTGGTGGCGCAGGCTGCGCGAGCCGTCGGTGTCCTGGTTGCCGTATTTCGGCTCGTCGCCTGGCGCCTGGACGATCTTCACCCGACTCCAGTCGGCCTCCATCTCGTCGGCGATCACCATCGGGATGCTGGTGCGCGAGCCGGTGCCCATCTCCGAGCGGTGGGCGACGATGGTGACCGTGCCGTCGGGATCGATCGACACGAACACGTGCGGGTCGTTGACTACGCCGTGCGGCATGCCCTGCCCGCCGTGCGGATAGGGGTCGAACGCCTTCGCCTCGTGCGCCGGGATGACCTGCATCGCCACCACCAGCCCGGTCGCCCCCTTCAGGAACGAACGGCGGCTGACGTTCTGGATTATCGTTAAACCCGCGGCCGGCAAGGAAGCGGGCGCGAGCGGGCCGTTGAGATACTGCAACATGGCCTTACGCTCCCGTCGCGGCGGAGCGGACCGCGGACACGATGCGCTGGTAGCAGCCGCAGCGGCAGATGTTGCCCTGCATGCCGTCCAGGATCTCCTGGTCGCTGGGGTTGGGGTTCTCGGCCAGCAGCGATGCGGCCTGCATGATCTGGCCGGACTGGCAATAGCCGCACTGCGGCACGTTCAGTTCGCGCCAGGCCACCTGCACCGGATGGTTGCCGTCCTCGGACAGGCCCTCGATCGTGGTGACCGCCTTGCCTTCCAGCGCACTGACCGGCGTCTGGCAGCCGCGGACGGCCACGCCGTCGACATGCACCGTGCATGCGCCGCACAGGCCCCAGCCGCAGCCGAACTTGGTGCCGGGCAGGCCCAGCTCGTCACGGACATACCACAGCAGCGGCGTGTCCGGGTCGCCGTCGAACGTTCGTTCGACACCGTTCACTTTCAGGGATACCACGGATTACCTCCCTCGATTCTTGTCATTTGGGGGATGCCGCCGGCTGGCGGGGGCCGCCGGCTTGTGTTGTTGGCCCGTCCGCATGCCGCGGAAGGCAGCAAGGCCTGCCTCCTGCCCCGGCAACACAGGCGAGCGGAACGAAATCTTATACACGCGGCGCGGACCGCACCAAGCGGCAACAGGACCGCCACCGGCGGCTCGTCCTAAAACATCTGTAATCCGGCTGCGGCCGGCATCGGCCGGGTCACAGCGCGAGCGCGCTGGCCGTGGACAGGTCGATCCGCAGGATCCGGCCCTCGACCTCGCGCAGCAGCCGCGTCTCGAAGCGCAGCGCGACCGGCAGGCCAGACTGGCCGTCGACCAGGATGCGGCCCGTGGTCTGACCACGACCGTCGATCTGCGTCCCGCTGGCCGTGATCAGGTAGGCCGGCCGCGAGCCCGGCGCCGCAGTAGGCAACAGAGCGAAGGTCCGTTCGCCGTCCGCCGGCAACGGCGCCGCGGCCAGCCGCCGGGCCACTTCGGTGGGGGCCAACGGCGCCTCGGGCCATTCGATCAGGGGCAGATAGGCCAGCAGCGAGGCCTCGATCGCCGCCCGCCGCTCCGGCGTCACCGCGTCGGCCGGATCGAACTGCCAGCGCCGGTCGCGCAACGCACCGAGGTCGGTGATCAGCGCGACCAGCCGGAACGGCCGCGCCGGCAGATGCGCCGACACCTCGGCCGCCTCGACCCGCCAGTCGACCGTGAGCTGCAGCAGGCCCTCGCCCGCATCCGTCAGCGCGACGGTGGCGCTGAGAGCGTCGCGACGCAGCGTCTCCTGTCCGTCGACAATGGCGCGCACGGTCGTCGACGCCGAGAGTACGGCGGGCCCGGCCGCACGGTAGCGCATGCGCAGCAGCGCACCGTCCGGCTCCGGCTCGGCCGCCTGCGGCGATGCCGGCGCGGCGCCGGCGTGCGGCTGCGACTGGCAGCCCGCCAGCAACACGGCCATCGATGCCAGAGCGACGCCGGCAAGTCTCACGCCCGCGGCCATGATCCCCCGCTCAGCAGCGGCTGTCCAAGCATGTCGTGCCGGCAGCATGCCGTCACGGCGCACGCCGGCGCAACCCGCGACTTGCGCACCGGTCAGCGCATGATCGCTCTTGCGAGCGCGTCGTCGACCGTGATGTCGCGGCAGCCGGAATAGCGTCGACTGCCGCCGAGGCTCTGCGGATAGTCCGTGATGCTGCGCCTGCTTGTCCCGTTGCGTCCGCATGGCGCCCGGTTGCGGCCACGCCGTCAGGGCCGCAGGATCACGCCTTGCGTCGCGACGGTGAAGGTCACCCGGTCGCCGGCGACCCGCATCGCGCCGTTCATCCGCGTCGCGAAATCGGTGACGAAGCCCAGTTCCGGGTCGACCGCGAAATAGCCGGCGACGGTCACGCCCGACAGCTCCTCGAACCGCCTTGAGGCGGCCGCCTCTGCGAAGTCCGGCGCCGCGGCGAAGGTGAAGACCAGCGCGCGCTCGCCGTTGCGATAGCGGCTGCCGCGCAGTTCGAACTGCAGGCGCGACGGTGCGGCCGCGCCGATCCGGTTGAAGATCTGGGCCTGTTCCGGCGTCACTGCCAGATCCGGCCAGCGGCCGAGCGGCCACATGTCGCCGAGCGCATCGACCACGCGGACCATCTGCGGCTGGGTCAGCCGATCCGTTTCGCTGAACAGCCAGTCGCCCTCGCGCACCTCGCCCAGGTCGGTGATCAGCCCGACGAACTGGAAAGGCTCCACGTCGAGCTCGGGTGTCGCGTCGGCCCGCAGGACCGAGAAGGTCGCCGTCAGGCGCAGCAGGCCCTCGCCCGCCTCCTTCAGGTGAAGCAGCGCGACGACCTCGTCGCGCTGGCTCAGCACCGTGGCGCCGCGAGCCCTGGCCACCAACTCCCGCGTCGCACGGAAGGCGAGATGCTCGGCCGGCCGATAGCGCAGCAACACCGGCTCGGCGATCGGTTCCAGATCCAAGCCGAACAAGCGCTCGGGCGAGGGAAGCGAGACCGGCGTCGGCGGTGCCGGCTGGGTCTGGCATCCTGCCAGCACCACGCCGACGATTGCCAGCACGATGGTCAACAGCGCGGCGCGCGGCGCCGGTGTCGCGACGTACCTGTCCGGCATGGCTCGCCCCCCGCAGCCGTCCCGTTGATTCCCTACGAAACTGCAATGACACGATTTTCAGGCGATGTGCAAGCCGCGTCCACACGCTGCAGGCGACATGCCGCGCCGTCCCGGCTTGGCCGGCATCGCCTGGGCCGGTAGTGTGGCGGCCGGCGGTGCGGACGGGACACGATGGAGCAGCACGACTACCTGACCACGCGCGAGGTCGCGGCCCTGTTGCGGGTCAAGGAACGCAAGGTCTATGAGCTCGCATCCGCCGGCGAGCTGCCCTGCCGGCGCCTGACCGGCAAGCTGCTGTTCCCGCGCGCCGAGATCGAGAGCCTGCTGGGCGCGGCGGTGCGCCCGCCGGCGGTGCCGGCATTGCCCGCGGCTGCCCGGCCGAACATCCTGGTCGGCAGCCACGACCCCCTCCTCGACTGGGCGTTGCGCGAATCCGGCAGCGGGCTCGCCGCCTTCTTCGACGGCAGCCTGGACGGCATCGCGCGTTTCGCCCGCGGCGAGGGCATAGCCTGCGGTCTGCACGTGTTCGAGCCCTCGACCGACAGTTGGAACGTCCAACATGTCCGCGCCGCCTGCGCCGACCAGCCGGCCGTCCTGGTCGAGTGGGCGCGGCGGCGCCAGGGGCTGATCCTGACCAAGGCGGCCGCGCGCGAAATCCTGGGGATTCCCGACCTGCGTGGCCGGCGGGTGGCGATGCGCCAGTCCACCGCCGGCGGCCGTATCCTGTTCGAGCACCTGCTCAGCGAGGCCGGCATGACCGTGGCTGACTTGTCGGTCGCCCCGGCCACCGCCCGCACCGAGTCCGACATCGCGGCTGCGGTCGCCGACGGGTCGGCAGAGGCAGCGTTCGGGCTCGAGGCGATGGCGCGCCAGTTCCGCCTCGCCTACATGCCACTGGTCGAGGAGCGCTACGACCTGCTCGTCGACCGCCGTGCCTGGTTCGAGTCACCGTTGCAGGCCCTGCTCGCCTTCTGCCGCACCGAGCGGTTCAGGGCACGCAGCGAGGCGCTAGGCGGCTACGACATCTCGCATCTTGAGACAGTGCACTGGATCGGCCCCTGACTCGGCCGCTGCCAGTTGTTTCCTTTGCAGGACGCGCATCGCTTGCGACGCAATCCCGCAATCTCGTAGTCGCCGGCGCCGAGACCGTGCACGGTGACCGGCGACGACGCTGACCACGAACGAAAGGAGTGCCGGCATGAGCGATCGGGGATTTCCCTGGCATGGCGGCTGCCGGTGCGGCCAGGTGCGGCTGCGGGTCAGTGCACCACCGCTGCTGACCATGGCGTGCCACTGCTCAGGTTGCCAGAAGATGAGCGCCAGCGCCTACTCGCTCAGCGCGGCGATACCGGCCGAGGGCTTCTCGGTCACCCGGGGTGAAACCGTGCTCGGCGGCCTGCACGGGCCTGCGCAGCACAACTTCTGTCCGCACTGCAAGAGCTGGATGTTTACGCGCGCCGACATCATGCCGTTCGTCAACTTGCGGCCGACGATGCTGGACGACCCGGCGTGGTTCTCGCCGTTCATCGAGACCTGGACCAGCGAGAAGCTGCCCTGGGCCTCCACGCCGGCCGTGCACAGCTACGAGGCCTTTCCGCCAGTGGAGGACTATATGCGACTGATTCAGGAATACGCCGAGCGGGCCGAATAGGTCAGGCCGCAGGTCGAACCGATCCTGGACCTCGACCCCGGCAGCGACTGGCAGCAGGCCAACCCGACGCTCTCCAACAACGCCCTGGCCAGGCCGCGGATGTCTGCCGGCCTGAGGGCGCGCTCCGGAACTGATCCGGCGATCCTCCGTTGCCGGCGACAGGACCTACGGCGACGTTGCCGGGCAGGGCGGCCGCGCCTGCAATGACCGCCCCGTCTCACGAAGCCTATTCCAGGACCTCGTCGCCCCCGGATTCGTCCACAGCGCCAAAGTCGTCGTCGCCGTCGTCATAGACCTCGGCCTCGGACCCGCCTTCGTCGACGAACGCGTCGTCCTCGGAGGACGCGTCGTCCTCGAACGGCTGCTCATCGACCATGGCCTCATCCTCGAAGCAGCCCTCGTCGACCGAACCGTCGGCGCAAGGATCGAGCACGGCGTCCGCGTCGCCGTCTTCGTAGGCCGCCGCGTCCTGGCCATCATCGGCGCCGGCGTCGTCGGCAAACGGCGTCGCCTCGTCGAGGGCTTCATCGGCCGCGCCGGTGTCGTCGTAGACCGCGTCCTCCGACACCTCCGACTCGACGACGCTCTCGTCCAGCGCCTCCTCTTCGATCAGGGCCGCTTCCTCGTAATAGGCGGTCTCGACCTCGGAAACATAACTTTCCATGTATTCGGTGTAACTGAACTCCGAATACGACCAGCTTTCCCAGGTCCACACTTCCTCGAACGAAACGACCTCTTCGTAGTACTCGATGGTGATCAGCGTCTCGACGCTATAGATCTGGCCCGCGCGATAGAAATTGAAGGCGTAGTCCTCCACGCCCAGCCACAGATAGTGCAGGATCAGCGCGTCGAGGTGCCGCGGGTTGCGGATGCGGGTACCGGCGACCTCGTACAGGATGTCGCCGGGCTCGATGCCGAACCAATCGGCCACGCCGCCGGGCTGCACCGCCAGCACCAGCACGCCGTAGTCGTCAGGCGCAAGCCCGAAGGCATCGATGACGTCGTCGTCGATCGGCAGCAGGACGGCGTCCAGCGCCCGCGAGATCGAAGGCGCGGGCAATATGGCGTCGCCCGGCATCGCGGCGGCATGCCGTGCCAACGGAGCGGTCGACAGCGCACAGGTCACCGCCACGACGAAGCGACAACGCCGAGCAAGCGAGAACATGATGTGGTTTTCCATGGTAAAGGGTCGCGGCGCCGGACGCTCCGGCGCCGGCGAGATTTACCATGGAAAGTCCTTAGGCGTCCGTTACCGGCTGGCGGCGTTCGGGAAGAACAGCTGCTGGCCGTCGATCCGGAACGAGGCGATCGCGGCCTGGCCCTCCGGCGACAGCACCCAGTCGACGAAACGCTGGCCCATCGCGGCCTTCACGTTCGGGTGGACCGACGGATCGACCAGGATGATGCCATACTGGTTGAACAGGCGCGGATCGCCCTCCACGGCCACCTGCTGGTCGCCCTTGTTCTCGAAGCTGACCCAGGTTGCACGATCGGACAGCGTATAGGCGCCCATCTCGGTCGCCATGTTCAGCGTCGCGCCCATGCCGGAGCCGGCCTCGCGATACCAGCCGCCGGACGCGGCCGTCGGGTCGATGCCGGTCTCGGCCCACAGGCGCAGCTCCGCCTTGTGGGTGCCGGAGTCGTCGCCTCGGGAAACGAACGGCGCCTGCGCGCCGGCGACTGCCGGTCAGCGCGGCCACCGCGTCGGTGCTGCCCGCGACGCCGGCCGGGTCGGCCGCCGGGCCGACGACGACGAAATCGTTGTACATCACGTCGAAGCGCGCCACGCCGTGGCCGGCGGCGACGAAGGCCTCCTCGTCGGGCCTGGAATGGACGAACAGCACGTCGCCGTCGCCATTCGCCGCATTGTTGATCGCCTGGCCGGTGCCGACGGCGACGACCCGCACCTCGATGCCGGTCTCGGCGGTGAAGATCGGCAGAATGTGGTCGAACAGCCCCGAATTCTGCGTCGAGGTGGTCGACTGCACGATGATGAAGTCGCCCTCGGCATGGGCCGGCACCGTCGTGGCGGCGAAGGCCGCCGCCGCGGCCAGTTGCAGGAATCTGCGTCGCAACATGAATGCTCCCCCGGATGTTCGGATCGGCGTCACAGGAACAGGCGCCCCTGCAGATAGGCGCGGCCGGCCTCTGAGGCCGGCCGCGCGAAGAACGCATCGGCCGGGCTGTGTTCCGCCAGCCGGCCGCGATGCAGGAACACCACCTCGTCGGCCAGCCGGCGCGCCTGGCCGATGTCGTGGGTGACGAAGACGATCTTGGCGCCGCGCGCCCGCGCCGCGGCGACCAGCCGTTCGACCGCCTCGGTCGACTGCGGGTCCAGGTTGGCGGTCGGCTCGTCGAGCAGCAGCACCTCCGGCTCCGCCGCCAGCGCGCGCACCACGGAAAGCCGCTGCTGCTCGCCGCCGGACAGAACCCGCGCCGGCCGTCGGCGCAGCTCGGCCAGCTGGCCGAGGTCGAGCAGGCGGTCGATCGCCGCCGGCCGGTCGTGCGCAGCCGTCCCGCAGACCTTCAGGGCATGGGCCAGGTTGGCGGCGACCGAGCGGCGCAGCAGCACCGGGCGCTGGAAGACCAGCGCGATGCGGCGGCCCGGCCCGGCGCCGTTGCCGAGGCTGCCCCAGGCGATGCGGCCACCGGTCGGCCGGATCAGGCCCTGCGCCAGGCGCAGCAGCAGGCTCTTGCCCGCGCCGTTGGCGCCCATCACCGCGGTGCACGGCCCGGCGTCGAGGCGCTAGCGACAGCCGGTCGATCAGGCGGCGGCCGCCGACCGCAAAGCTCACCGCGTCGAACGTCAGCGGCAGGGTGGCGGCGGCGGTGCTTTCGCCGATGTGCGCGTCGAACGGCATCGCCAGGTCAGACATAGGACAGGCGCCGGGCGCCGCCCCTGACCGCCATCGCGGCACCGTTGACCACCAGCGCGATCGCGATCAGCACCGCGCCGAGCCCGACCGCCAGGCCGAGATTGCCCTTCGAGGTCTCCAGCGCGATGGTCGTGGTCATCACCCGGGTGACGTGGTCGATGTTGCCGCCGACGATGATCACCGCGCCGACCTCGGCGATGGCGCGGCCGAAGCCGGCCAGCGCCGCCGTCAGCAGCGAATAGCGGCCGTCCCACAGCAGGGTCAGGCTGCGGCCCAGCGGCCGCACGCCCATGGCGCGCAGCTGCTCGTCATATTCGTCGTGCATGTCGGCGATCACCTGGCGCGACAGCGCCACCACGATCGGTGTCACCAGGATCGCCTGGGCGACGATCATCGCGGTCGGCGTGTACAGCAGCTGCAGCACGCCGAGCGGACCGGCGTTCGACAGCAGCAGATACACCGCCAGCCCGACCACCACCGGCGGCAGGCCCATCAGCGCGTTGAACAGCACGGCAAGCGCGGCGCGTCCCGGAAACCGCGCCACCGCCAGCACGGCGCCGAGCGGCAGGCCGACGACGCAGGCGATCAGCACGGCCGTCAGGGTGACGCGCAGCGACAGCCCGACGATCTCCATCAACGCCGGGTCGGCCGACAGGATCAGCCGGAAGGCGTCGCCGAAGGCTTCGCCGAAATCGTGCATTCTCGCGCTCCCCGACTCAGGACCGGAAAAAAACAACACGGAACGCACAAAAACAACAGGAAAGTCTGCACAAATCGACTCGGCAGCGGACCGAGCGGCCCCAGTGCCGCAATGCGGATCGATGTCGGGGGCACCGGCGCCCTCAGACCGCGCGTTCGGCCAGCGCCAGGGCCTGATCGATGACGTCGGCGTCGCCGACATGGTTGGCCAGGATCAACACCAGCGCGGCATTCAGCCGGTGGCTCTCGTCCTCGCTGCGGCCCTCATGAAAGGCGACCAGGCGCGCGTAGAACCCGTCGGGGTCGGCCAGGTTGGGGTCGGTGCGCAACGCGGCCTATCGCCAGGGTCTCCTCAGGCGCGCCGGCCGTCGCCGACGACAAGGGCATCGAGGTCGACGACGCGGCCGCGCGCCCGCACATGCCGGTCGGGACGGAACAGGTAGACGTCGCCCGGGCGCAGGCCGTAGCGCGCCGCGACCAGGCCCTCGGCGTCGACCGCGTCGCCCGTGCCGGCGGCGGATCGGTCCGATATGATCATGATCATATGGTCCGGCAGTGCGCCGCAGCGCGTCGGAATCGGCCGGCGCACCGGCGCCGACGATGGCGCTCGGGCCCCGCAACCGCTCCAGCAGCCAGCCGTCGCCGGCCGCGTCGCGGACCGGCGCGTCGACCGCCGGCGCGCCCGGCCGCAGCGCCGCCGGTCGGTCGGGCGACAGGTCCGGTCCGTTCAGCGGCGAGCCGTCGTACACGCTCGCGGTCGACAGCCGCCCGCTGTTGACCAGCGCGCGGGCGAAGCCGGCGTGCCCGGCCAGCGCCAGCGTCACGTCTTGGAACAGCCGGCTGGTCGCCGATTTCGGCGTGATGAAGTCGGTCGCGCGCGACGAGTGGCCGATATTCTCTTCGGCCGCCGGGCCGCGCTCCGCATCGTAGCTGTCGATCAGGGCGTCGCCGGCCCGGCCAGCCAGCACGGCGGCCAGCTTCCAACACAGATTGTCGACGTCCTGCACGCCGCTGTTGGCGCCGCGCGCGCCGAAGGGCGAGACCTGGTGCGCGGCGTCGCCGGCGAACAGCACCCGGCCGTGGCGGAACCGGGCCATCCGCCGGCACTGGAAGGTGTAGACGCTGATCCATTCGTAGTCGAAGGCAACGTCCGGACCGAGCATCGCCTGCAGCCGCGGCGTCACCCGCTCCGGCCGCTTCTCCGCCTCCGGGTCGGCGTCCCAGCCGAGCTGCAGGTCGATCCGCCACAGGCCCTCGGGCTGCTTGTGCAGCAGCGCCGAGCGGCCGGGGTTGAACGGCGGGTCGAACCAGAACCAGCGCTCGCTGGGAAAGTCGGCCTGCATGCGCACGTCGGCGATCAGGAACCGGTCCTGGAACACGCGGCCCTCGAAGCCGAGCCCCAACATCCCGCGGACCGGCGAATGGGCGCCGTCGCAGGCGACCAGCCAGTCGCAGGTCATGGCATAGGGACCCTCCGGGGTGTCGACCGCGACGCGCACGCCGTCCGGCAACGCTTCCACCGCGCTCACCCGGTTGCGCCCGCGCAGGTCGCCGACCAGCGCCGCCAGCCGCTGCACCAGGATCCGCTCCAGATGGTATTGCTGCAGGTTGACGAAGGCGGGGAACTTGTGGCCGGGCTCCGGCAACAGGTCGAAGCGATACAGCTCGGCATCGCGGTGGAACACGCGGCCGACGTTCCAGGTGACGCCGAGGTCGCGCACCGCCGCGCCGCAGCCGAGCCGGTCGAGGATCTCCAGCGTGCGCTTGGCGAAGCAGATCGCCCGGCTGCCCCAGCTGACCCGGTCGTTGTCGTCGAGCAGCACCACGTCGACGCCCTGCAACACCAGGTCGATGGCCGCTGCCAGCCCGACCGGCCCGGCCCCGACCACGATCGCCCGATGGTGCGCCGCCGCCCGCGCATCCTGGTCGGCGTGGCGGCGGTAGGGATAGAGCGGCGTCTCGAAGACCGACGCGCTCACGGTGCAGGCCACCCGCCCGGCTCGCCGGGACCGCGCAAACCGGTACACCGGCCCTGCGGCAGACCCGTGCGTCCTTCGAGACACCGCCCTCCGGGCGGCTCCTCAGGATGAGGAGTAGCGTGGCTTTGCCCCGCGATCGCGAAGACGCTACGCAAGCGAAGGGATGCCGGCGTATGCCACACACCACCGCCCCTCATCCTGAGGAGGCGTCCGCAGGACGCCGTCTCGAAGGACGCAGGGTGCGTTTGCAGCCGGCCGTCGCACCGAGCGGCGGCGCTCGTCGCGGCCCCGCAACCCGGCATCGCCGCCCCCTGCCCGGCTTCCGCCCCGCGACCGACCGGCTCAGCCGCCATGCAGTTCGGCCCACAGTGCGGCGTCGCGTTCGGCGGTCCAGATGCGCGGGGTGTAGACGCCATTGGCCTCGTCATAGGCGCGGGCGACGTTGAACGGCAGGCAGTGCTCGTAGATCGCGTAGTTGGAATAGCGCGGGTCGGTCAGTGCCCGGCAGCGTTCGAACGCCTCCTTCAGCGGCAGGCCGCGCGCGGCGCTGGCCGAGACCGAATCCCAGATCGTGCCGATGAACTCGCCGGTCAGTTCCAGCGCGTCCTGCACCATGTCCGGCGAAGTCAGGGCGGCGCCGCGGCCGGGCACGATCGCCTGCGGGGCGAAGGCGCCGATCGCCTGCAGCGTCGCCGGCCAGTCGGTGAAGTGGGCGTCGCCGCAGTAGCAGGCCGAGTGGTACTCGACCAGGTCGCCGGTGAACATCACCTGGCTGTCCGGCACCCAGACCACGATGTCGCCGGCGGTGTGGCCGCGGCCTACCTGCAGCAGTTCCACCCGCCGCCGGCCCATGTACACGGTCATCCGGTCCTCGAAGGTGATGGTCGGCCAGGTCAGGCCCGGAATGCTGTCGGGCTGCTTGAACAGCCGCGGCATGCGGGCGAATTCGCTGTCCCAGTCCTCCTTGCCGCGCTCGACGATCATCGCGCGGCACGCCTCCGACGCCAGGATCTGCTGCGCGCCATAGGCCGAGGCGCCGAGCACGCGCACCGCGTGATAGTGGCTGAGCGTGACGTAGCGGATCGGCTTGTCGGTGACCTGGCGGATGCGGTCGATCACCTGCTGCGCCGCCACCGGCGTCGCCTGCGCGTCGATCACCATCACGCTGTCGTCGCCGACGATGACGCCGCTGTTGGGGTCGCCCTGCGCGGTGAAGGCATAGAGCCCCTCGCCGATCTCGGTGAACGAGATCTCCTTGTCCCGGGTATCGCCGGCCGATGCGAAGGCCTTAGCCATCGTGTCTCTCCACTCTCTGGTCGATGGCGCCGAAGATCGAGCGCCCCTGGTCGTCCACCATCTCGATCCGCACCCGGTCGCCGAAGCGCAGGAACGGCGTCTGCGGCGCGCCCTGCTCCAGGGTCTCGACCGTGCGCTGCTCGGCAATGCAGCTGTAGCCGTCGCCGCCCTGTGCGATCGGCCGGCCCGGGCCGCCATCGCACCTGTTCGAGACTGTGCCGGAGCCGACGATGGTGCCGGCGCCCAGCGGCCGGGTTCTGGCCGCGTGGGCGATCAGGGTCGGGAAGTCGAAGGTCATGTCGGTGCCGGCGTCGGCGCAGCCGAACGGCGCGTCGTTCAGCGAGACCAGCAGGCGGCGGTGCAGCCTGCCGCCGTCCCACGCCGCGCCGAGTTCGTCCGGCGTCACCGCCACCGGCGAGAAGGCCGAGGACGGCTTCGACTGGAAGAAGCCGAAGCCCTTGGCCAGTTCCGCCGGGATCAGCCCGCGCAGACTGACGTCGTTGACCAGCATCAACAGCCGGATCGCGCCGGCCGTCGCCGCCAGGTCCGCGCCCATCGGCACGTCGCCGGTCACCACCGCTACTTCCGCCTCCAGGTCGATGCCCCAGGCTTCGTCGGCCATGCGGATCGGCTCGTGCGGGCCGAGAAAGCTGTCGGAGCCGCCCTGGTACATCAGCGGGTCGGTCCAGAACGACGGCGGCATCTCCGCCCCGCGCGCGCGGCGCACCAGCTCGACGTGGTTGACGTAGGCCGAGCCGTCGGCCCACTGGAACGCGCGCGGCAGCGGTGCGGCGCACAGGCTCTCCTCGAAGGCGAAGCTGTCGGCGGCGTGGCCGGCCTCCAGCGCCGCGTGCTCGTCGGCCAGGCGCGGCCCGATCAGCTCCCAGTCGTCGAGCGCCCCCTGCAGCGTGCGCACCGCCCGCGCCTCGACCGCGCGGGCCAGGTCGCGGCTGACCAGGACCAGCAGCCCGTCGCGCCCGCCCGCCTTCAGCGATGCGAGCTTCATCGCCCGATCCGCGTAGAGACCCGGGGCTCCGGCCGTCGCGCCCGACCGCGCGTGCGTCCTTCGAGACGGCGTCCAGCGGACGCCTCCTCAGGATGAGGGCCGTTGTGCTCCTGCCCCAAGATGGGTACGGCGCGACGCGCCAGATCGGCGTGCCGGGAAACCACTGCTACTCCGCCGCCTTGGGCACCGGCGGCGCGGTCACCGGGCCGTCGCTGCGCCAGCTCTCGGCGTAGCCGGCGAGTTCCACGCCGGCGGCCGCCTCGCCCACCGACAGCGCGTCGCGGGCGTCGATCATCACGGCATATTCGTCGGTCATCGGCTTGGCCTGGGTGTACATGCGCTGCACCGCCTTGGGATGGGGGCCGTGGGTGAAGCCGCAGGGGTGAAAGGTGACCATGCCGGGGCGGATGTTGTCGCGGCTGAAGAAGTCGCCATCATGGTAGAAGATCACCTCGTCATAGTCGTCGTTGTTGTGGAAGAACGGAACCTTCAGCGCCGCCGGATCGGTCTCGAACGGGCGCGGCACGAAGGTGCAGACGACGAAGCGGTTGCCGACGAAGGTGGTGTGCGCCGACGGCGGCAGGTGGAAACGGTGCGAGGCGAGCGGGCGGATGTCGCGCACGTTCAGCCGCACCACCGACAGGTCGCCGTGCCAGCCGACCGCATCAAGCGGATTGAACGGATAGGTCACCGTCGACAGCTGCCCGCCGCGCTTGATGACGACGCGGGTCTCGACCTCGCCCTGCTGGGCGCGGAACGCGTCGTCGATCGCCGGCGCATCGAGCATCGCGGGGTCGAAGATCGCATGCTGGCCGACCAGGCCCTTGTCGGGCAGCGCGTAGCCGGCATTGGTGCATTCGACCAGCAGCAGTTCCAGCGGCGCCACCGGCTCCAGTCGCCACATGGTCGCGCGCGGGATCACCACATAGTCGCCCTGCCCGATCTCCAGATGCCCGTAGTCGCAGAACAGCCGGCCGGCGCCGCGGTGGACGAACAGCAGCTCGTCGCCGTCGGCGTTGCGCACCAGGTGGTCCATCGCCGTGGCGCAGCGCCAGAAGCGCATGCCGACAGAGGCGTTGTGCAGAACGGCGGCCGCATCCCAGGGCGAGGCCCCGGCCTGGGCCAACCGGGTCAGGTCGAAGGCGCGCGGGCGCAGCGGCCCTTCCCACCCGGTCCATCCCGTCGGCGGGTGGGTGTGGTACATCATGCTCGACGGCCCGAAGAAGCCCTCGCGGCCCAACTCGCGCTCGAAGGTGCCGGCGGGCAGGTCGCAATGGGCCTGCCGCGACGACCGTCCCTCGACACGCGACACCGTGATCTGCCTGCGCATGGCTCATGCCCTCGCTGCCGCCAGCCCCGGCGCGGCGGTGCTTGCGACCGCCGCGCCACGCTGGGATACTCGCTGCCCCGCTATTTCGTTGCAAGTGCAATGACTGTCAAGCGAGCCGCACCCCGATGCCCGACGCGCCCGACGCTGCCTTTGCCCTCGACCGCTTCCTGCCCTACCGGGTCAATGTCCTGGCCAGCCGGATCAGCCGGCGGCTCGCCGCCGTCTACGAGCAGCGCTTCGGCATCTCGATCCCGGAATGGCGCGTGCTGGCCCATCTGGCCGCCAACCAGAAGATCTCGGTGCGCGAGATTTTCGAACGCGCCGACATGGACAAGTCGAAGATCAGCCGCGCCGCTGCGAATTTGGAAGGCGCCGGCCTGATCGAGAAGCGGTCGAACGCATCCGACCGCCGGCTGCTGGAAATGTCGCTGACCGACGAAGGTCGCCGGCTGTTCGCCCAGATCGCGCCGCTGGCGCTGGACTACGAAGCCCAGCTGCTCGACCGGCTGAGCGCGGAGGAGCGGGACGCATTCGACCGGGCACTGACCAAGCTCAACGCCGCACTGGCCGACCCGCCGTGACCGGCGGCGAAGCCGTCCTCTACGACTACTGGCGCTCTTCGGCCAGCTACCGCGTGCGCATCGCGCTGAACCTGAAGGGCGTGGCCTGGCGCGCGCGGCCGGTCGACCTGCTGGCCGGCGCGCACAAGCAGCCCGACCATCTGGCCCGCCAGCCGCAGGGCCTGGTGCCGGCCCTGGCGATCGACGGGCACATGCTGACCCAGTCGCTTGCCATCGCGGAATATCTCGACGAGACCAGGCCGGACCCGCCACTGCTGCCGGCCGACCCGCTCGGCCGCCAGCGCGTGCGCGCGCTGGCCCATGTCGTCGCCATGGACATCCACCCGATCTGCAACGCCGGCGTGGCCAACCACGTCGCCGCCCTGGTCGGCGACGGCGACGCAACCCGAGCAGCGTGGATGCAGCGATTCATCGGCCAGGGGCTCGCTGCCCTCGAGGCAATGCTTGCCGACCCCGCGACCGGCCGCTTCTGCCACGGGGACGTGCCGACGCTGGCCGATTGCTGCCTGGTGCCGCAGGTCTACAACGCCCGCCGCTGGGACGTGCCGGTGCCGGCCCGGGTCGCGGCCATCGCAGCGGCCTGCGAGGGTATCGAGGCCTTCGCCGCCGCCCATCCGGACCGGGTCAGACCTTAGCGCCGCGCGTCGCTACCGGCGGGCGTGCGGGGCAGCGGTCTGCCGCGCGGCCGGCGCCATCGGCGCGGCAGCCCTGCGGCTCATCGCGACAACGGGGCGATAGGCATCGGCGTCGGCCACGACGCAGCCTTCGAGGAACAGGGCCCGGCGGACGTCCGCAAGGCCGCCGTCGCCGAGCACGTCGACCAGCGCGGCGCGGATGCCGGCAAGCCGCTGCGGCGACGTCGCGCGGGCGGCGATGAAGGGCAGCGCCGGCATCATCGGCGACCGGCCGATGACCCGAAGCGCCGCCGCCGCCGGCTCGTGCCGTTGCGCCAGCGCCCAGCAGACCGCGTCGACGGCGCAGACGTCGGCCTCGCCCGCGGCGACCATCGCCATCGAGGCCCGATGGCTGCCGGAGCGGCGTACGTCCGCGAACACCGGCCGAGCCGGGCCCAGGTCGGCGACCGCGGCGCGCAAGGCCAGCATGCCGGACAGCGACGCGGCATCGTTGATGGCCGCGGTGCGCCCATCGAGGTCCGCCAGCGCGGCGGCGGGATCGTCGGCACGCACCACGATCATGCTGGAATAGGCGGCGCCGTCGCAGCCCTCGACGCCATAGCGCGGGATCGCGATCAACGCCACCCGCCGCCACAGCGTGGTGACGAGCGGATAGCCGCAGGTCTGTCCGAACACCAGGCCGGGGTCGCGCCAGACCCGCTCCGGCGGGCGGCTGCGGTCGAGCGCGGCGGGCGCGGCGATGCCGGCGTCGCGCAGGCGCTGCGCGAGACTGTCCCACAGCGCGTCGGTGGCCCAGCGCACCTCGGGCCAGTCATACATCGGCAGGCAGGCCGCCGGGACCGGGCCGCCGTCAATCGTCGCGTGCGAAGGCAAGGAGGATCACCGCCGGCTCCGGACCCGCCCGGGTGTGGTTGCCATGAAGCTCGCTCACCCGAGGCCCGGGACGAAGGCCGCGATTGTCGGGCCCGCAGCCTTCGCCCCGGCGCTCCGGATGAGCGCCCATGAGAATGCGCCCGTCGCGCAGCATAGTCGAATGCCGATGATCGAGTGCCACGCCGGCGGTCGGGGCGTCCCGTCGGTGGCCGTGGCGTGTCATCCCGCCGTCGCCCCCCGGCGAAAAGGGCTACCGCGCGATCGCGCACCTGTCGGATAAATCACGCATGCGCCGTCGCGCACCGACGACTTCGATGGCCCATGCAAAGGCGATGAGCGATGCCCGACCTGCAGACCCTGATCGGCTTCACCCTTGCGGCCCTGGCGATGAACCTGTCGCCGGGGCCGTCGAATCTCTACGTGATGTCGCGCAGCATCGCCCAGGGTGCGGCAGCCGGCGCCGTCGCCGCGGGCGGGCTGGCGGCCGGCAGCCTCGTCCATGTGCTGGCGGCGGCGTTCGGGGTGTCGACGATCTTCCGGCACGCGCCGGATGCCTTCGCGGTCCTCAAGTTCGCCGGGGCCGCCTATCTGATCTATCTCGGCATCCGCCACCTGCTGGCCATGCGGCGGCCGGTCGACGCCGCGCCCGTCGTCGCCGCGCGGACCCGCCGGCGCATCTTTCGCGAGAGCGTGACGGTCGAGGTGCTGAACCCGAAGACCGCCCTGTTCTTCCTCGCGCTGTTGCCGCAGTTCGTCGATCCGGCCGCCGGGCCGGTTGCGCCGCAGATGCTGGTCCTCGGCCTGATCGTCACCCTGTCTGCGGTCCCGTGCGACCTGGCCGTCGCCTTCGCCGCGGGTCGCGCCGCCCGCCTGCTGTCGGCCTCGGCGCTGTTCCAGCGGCTGCAGCAGGCGATCTCCGGCACGATCCTGATCGGCCTGGGCGTGTTCGTCGCGGTGGCGCGCCGGCAGGCCTGAGGCCTGCCTCTGCGCAGCCTCGACAACGGCGACGGCGCGCCACAGGATGCGCCGGAGACCCGCAGCAGGAACGGAGCCGACGCCCGCCATGAAGCGACCCCGGATCACCGACATCAAGGCGACCACGGTGACCGTGCCGCTGGAAGCGCCGTTGCGCCACGCGATGGGCGCGCACTGGGGTCGGTTCGTACGCACCGTCGTCGAAGTGGAAACCGATGTCGGCATCACCGGGCTCGGCGAGATGGGCGGCGGCGGCGAATCGGCCGAGGCCGCATTCCGCGGCCTGAAGGCCTATCTGGTCGGCCACGACCCGTTCGAGCTGGAGGCGATGCGGTTCAAGATCTGCAACCCGACCGCCAGCCTGTACAACAACCGCACCCAGCTGCACGCGGCGCTGGAATTCGCCTGCCTGGACATCGTCGGCCAGTTTCTCGGCGTGCCGGTCTGCGACCTGTTGGGCGGCAAGCTGCGCGACACGGTCGAATTCGCCAGCTACCTGTTCTTCCGGCTGCCGAACGAGCGCACCGGGGCGGGCGAGGTGCGCACGTGCGAGCAGCTGGTCGAGCATGCGCGCGAGCTCAAGCAGCGCTGCGGCTTTCGCACCCACAAGCTGAAGAGCGGCGTGTTCCCGCCGGACTACGAGCTGGCGCTGTTCCGCGCGCTGGCCGACGCCTTTCCGCAGGACAGCGTGCGTTTCGACCCGAACGCGGCCTATTCGGTCGAGGAGGCGATCCGCTTCGGCCGCGCGATCGAGGACCTGAACAACGACTATTACGAGGACCCGACCTGGGGCCTGAACGGCATGCGCCGGGTACGCGACGCGGTGCGGATCCCGCTGGCGACCAACACCGTGGTGGTCAATTTCGAGCAGTTGGCGGCCAACGCGCTCGACCCGGCGGTCGACGTGATCCTGCTCGATACCACCTTCTGGGGCGGCATCCGCCCCTGCGTGAAGGCGGCCGGGGTGTGCGAGACCTTCCAGACCGGCATCGCCGTCCATTCCTCCGGCGAGCTCGGCATCCAGCTCGCCACCATGCTGCATCTCGGCGCGGTGCTGCCGAACCTGGCGCTGGCCGCCGACGCGCACTACCACCAGCTGGTCGACGACATCATCGACGGCGGCCCGCTGCGCTACGCGAACGGCTGCATCGCGGTGCCGACCGCGCCCGGCCTCGGCGTCACGCTCGACCGCGACAAGCTCGGCCGCTATGCGGAGCTGTTCAAGGAGCTGGGCGGCTATGCCTATGACCGCGACCCGGCGCGGCCGGGCTGGTTCCAGATCGTGCCGAACACACGCTGGGCCGATCCGACGGTGGCCGGCTAGGTATCTTGTCCCGCCGTGCGGTGGGCGAAGGTCGGGCCCGCGCCAGTCGAAATTCTCGGTGCGGAACGCACAGCCGTAGTCCCAGGCCGGGAGAAGCCGGTGAGTCTTGCGCCGTTCTGCAACGCGACAGACGTCGCCGAGGTCGTCGAAGCGGTCGTGGAGCTTGTCGCGGGTAGACTTCTTAGTAGACTCCGGGGAACAACCGAAATCTTATGCGGCTGGCGTACTCCCGATATCCCGGCAACTCGTCTTGCAATGTGCGGTTTTCAAGTGCCGTCCTGATCACGGCGACAACCAGCGCGAGACCCACCTGAACCATTGTCCATACCGAGCTCAAGGCCAGTTCGACGCCCGGCGTCGACAGAAGATTTCCGGCATAGCCCGGGTGCCGGACGATTCGGTACGGGCCGCTGTCACAAACCACATGTCCTCGGTCGGTCTGGACCGGGGTGCCCCCTTGCCGTCATTGCGAACCGGCGAAGCCGGCGAGGCAATCCATGAAACGCTCAAACCGCGTCGAGATCACATGGATTGCCGCGTCGTTGCGCGCCTCGCAATGACGGGAGGGGAAGAGCCTATGGCGCGAAGTCGGCGAAGCGGTCGTCACAGGACCTGGCCTCGGGCGGGGCGGCAGCAGGCACAACGAGTGTCGCCCCGGCAGCGCTGCTCTATTTCGTATCAGAAAGCCATTGTCCGCCTGGTCAGCACCTTCAACGGGCTAGCAGTATATTGAGTGGAGTTCCGTTGGTGATATCTTGGGCGAAATCTCCGACGGTATTTCCAATTTCCAAGAAGCGCACTTCAGCCAACTCGAGGTCGATATCCATTCGATAAGGAGAGGCCTCAAGCACGAAGCCATGAGCGGTGTCGCCCGTCTTGTTCCATGTGCCCGAACCATTTGTATTTGTCCAAGTCGCCGGGCCCGTTTTCGAAATCGCATCAAAGCCGATGCCTGTCTCACTTGTTCGAGGGTCGAACCGTATCTCGGCCAGGACCTCCCGGCATGAGGCTGTGTCGTCCGGACGGTTATTGCGCCCTCACACAATGGGTCCCCGGGTTAGGCCCTTCTGCATGCACGCATCTTGCCGACAGGCAGCGTCCACCACGGGAAATAAACGAAAGGCCTAGCGGCGAACCCCAGGATTACGACCACTCCTTTGCATCAGCAGCATCAACGGGCCACAACGATATCGTATGGGCCATATTCAGGGCCTGATCCAACAGAAATCTTCACCTCTGCCAGCGCGAGGTCAACCACTATTTGTACATTGTCACCTACGAGAACGAAGCCGTCGGCCGACTTTGTTGCCTTATTGATGCGAAAACCTGTGTCGGTCTCCCATGTATCTTGTCCTATTCTTCGAAGAGAACTGAAGGTGATGCCCTCGTAAGGATTGTCAAACTGTATCTCGGCCACGCTATCAACGGTAACCCCGGGACCTCCGCCGATCTGATATACGGTCTGTGAGGCCTGCAAGGTCGCGGCCTGCATTGCAGCGAGATCCGCCGCGTTCTGGGCCTGGGCCGCCGCTGCCGCCGCCCGCTCGGCATTGTCGCGGTCGTTGTTCGACTGACAGGCGGCGACGGCCGCCAGCGGCAGCAGCAGGCCCAGGCGCAACGGGTTCATCGGCGTTCTCTATTCGGGGCCAGCGCGAACCGCAGTCGGCCGGTGTTGTCGAGGCATCGGCGATAGTGGCACCCGGATCGCGATCCGGCAAGCCGATCGCGCCCGCCGCCTGAGTCCGGCAAACGCACCGGAGCCGGGCATCTGGAAGAGATTATTGCCGGTCATGGCCCAATCGCGGTTCGAACTTGCAGGTGCTTTGCATCCCGCGCTGTGACGGCGCCGACCGCGATCGGTCGATTGGCCAACCTGTTGTGGCGATCGAGATGCGCGGTATTCCCGGAGATGACGACAGGCTTGCGTCAAGCGACATCTCCCGGCTGCCGCACTTGGCGCTTCTCGGCGCGACGTGCCCGAATGCCACGCCCGTCGTCGGCACCAGCGATGACAAGCCGACCGAGTCCAGCAGGTTGGAGCACCGTTCGGACGCAGGAGCCACTAGTCAGCAAGCAGCGCGCGGGCGGTCTGTTCGTCGGTGACGAGGTCGGTCAGGTACCCTTCGACCATCAGCGCACGGATCGCCGGCACCTTGGGCAGGCCGCCGGATACCATCACCCGGCGCGGGATGCGCACATATTCGGTCGGATGGACCGCGAACACGCGGCGATTGACCGGATGGTCGATCACCTGGGCCTTGCTGTCGATGAAGAAGCCGAGGAAATTGCCGATGACGTCGGAGCGCATCACGTCGGCATATTCCTCTTCGCTGACCACGTTCATGCGGCGGATGGTGGCGCTGTCCATGCCGCCGACGCTGACGATGGCGAGGTCGGCGGACAGGATCTTGGCATAGACCTCCTGCACCATCGGCTGGCTGAGGATGGTCTCGCGCCCGGCCTCGCTGTCGCAGACGATCGGACCGGGCAGGTAGTAGCACTCGGCGTTCAGCCGCGAGGCGAGGTCGGTGGTGGCCTCGAAGGTGTCGACCGACGAGCGCCGCGACAGCGAGCCCAGCATCGAGACGACCGCGACGTCGCGCAGCGCCATCAGCGGGCTCGTCCTCGCCAGCGCCTTCAGGGTCACCCCCCAGGCGATGCCGATGGTCATGCCGTCGCGGAAAAATCCGGACACGGCCGCGGCCGCGCAGCGGCCCAGGCGCTCCGCCGCCTCGGTATCGGCGGGGTCGCCGGTGACCAGCACGGTGGCCGATTGCAGGCCGTAGCGATCGATCAGGCGCTGCTCCAGCGCCACGTTATCCGCCAGCCGCGAATTGATGGTGACCTGCACCAGGCCGCGCTGGCGCGCCTCGGCCAGCAGGCGGTTGACCCGCACACGGTTGGTGCCGACCCGTTCCGCGACCTCCTGCTGGGTCAGGCCGAGCATGTAGTAGTACCAGCAGATCTTGACGGCCAGCTGCTCCGGCCACTCCCCGCCCTGCGGCTGCTCCCTGCGCTCGATGGACTTGCGGTTCGGACTGGTCATGACCATCGCAGACCCTGTCGTGCCCCGTCGCACGCGGCGCTTCCCCGCGTCGCGGCGCGTGACACATGTTCTTGTTTCGCTACGAATGTTATGCAATCGTCCGCGCAAAAGGGAGGGAATTCTACGCGACCCCGGCGGCAATGAGGAAGCCCGCGGGTTGCCAGGGTTGCAATCCGACGCCCGGCACCGGGTCCGGTCCGCCCTGCTGGCGGCCGGTCGGCGTGCTACGGCGGCGGACCGCGGCGGCGAACGCCCTTCCGTACGAAAACAAGCGCTGACCGCGAGGTTCACCCGTGCCCGATCTTGTCGTCGGCCTGGACAGCAGCACGCAGAGCACAAAGGCGATCGCCTGGGATCGCGCCGGCAACGAGATCGCACACGGGCGCGCGCCGGTAACGCTCTCCAACCCGGCGATGTTCTGCTTCGAGCAGGATCCCGACGAATGGTGGAGTGCCTGCGGCACCGCGTTCCGCGGGCTGTTCGCCAAGGTCGACCCCGCCCGCGTCGCCGGCGTGGCGATATCGAACCAGCGCGAGACGGTTGCCTTCCTCGACGAGGCGGGCCGGTCGGTGCGGCCGGCGATGATCTGGCTGGACGAGCGGGCGCGGGCCTATGTCGCCCCGATCGTCGAGGCGATCGGACACGACCGCCTGCACCGGATCACCGGGCGGCCGCCGGACGTGATTCCGGTGCTGTTCCGCCTAGCATGGATGAAGGATCACGAGCCCGAGGCCTATGCCCGCACCGCCTGGTTCGCCGACGTGCAGGGATTCCTGGTCGAGAAGCTGACCGGCAACCGGCGCACCGGCTGGACCAGCGCCGACCCGATGGGTCTGTACGACCTCGAGGCCAAGCGCTGGTCGGCCGAGCTGCTCGGCTATCTGGGCCTGGAGGAGGCGCGGCTGTCGCAGGCGCTGGCGCCGGGTTCGGAAATGGGCCGGGTGACGGCCGCGGCGGCCGCGGCCACCGGGCTGGCCGCGGGCACGCCGATCTTCGCCGCCGGCGGCGACGGCCAGTGCGCCGGGCTCGGTGCCGGCTGCATCCGGTCCGACCGCGCCTATGTCAATCTGGGCACCGCGCTGGTCGGCGGCATCTGGTCGCCGGACTATCTGTGCACGCCGGCCTGGCGCACCGAGCTGGCGGCCCAGGGCGAAGGCTACATCTTCGAGACCTGCGTGCGCTCCGGCGCCTTCCTGATCAACTGGTTCACCGACAACCTGCTGGGCAGCGCCGACCGCGGCGCCACCCTGGCCGCGCTGGAGAAGCGGGCGGCAGCGGTGCCGATCGGCAGCGGCGGCGTGATGGCCCTGCCCTACTGGTCGGGCGCGATGGACCCGCACTGGGACGCCAGCGCCCGCGGCTGCCTGTTCGGCATGGGCGGCAATCACGACGTCGCCCACGTCTATCGCGCCCTGCTGGAGGGGCTGACCCTGCACCAGGTGGCCGCGCTGGCCGAGGTGGAGGTCCACGCCGGCATCCGGATCAACGAATATGTCCTGATCGGCGGCGGTGCGGCCTCCGCGCTCTGGCGCCAGATCCTGGCTGACGCCGCCGGGCTGCCGGTGCTGGTCGGCGAGACCGTCGAGGCATCGTCGCTTGGCGCCGCGATGGCCGCCGCCTGCGGCGCCGGCTGGTACCCCAGCATCACCGCCGCGGCCCAGGCCATGCTCGGCCCGACCACCGCGACCGAGCCGATCCCCGCCAACACCGCCGCCTATCGCGAGCTGTTGCAGATCTTCCGCGACCTGTACGGCGCCACCGCCGACATCAACCACCGCCTGGTCGACTTCGCCGTGCGCCGCCAGGCCGAAGCGGGGGGCAAGGCATGAGCACGGCGGGCAGCCTGGGCGGCGTGATCGACGCGCTGGTCGCGGGCACCTGGCACCACCCGCGCACCGGCAAGCCGGCGCGGATTCCGATCGACAACATCGTCATCGCCGAGAACCTGGACGGCGCCGAGGCGGAGCTGGTGCTGCCGCTGCATCGCGGCCAGTCGCTGCAGGTGGTGGCTGACGCGGTCACCTGGGAGGTGCTGGGTCATCGCGTCCACCGGGCGCTGAGCGGCCACGGCGCGATCGAGCCGCTGATCTGGGCAAAGCCGCGGTGCAGCGACGAGGGCGTCGCAGAACTGCGCGAATTGAGCCGCGGCGCCGACGCGCTGGTTGCGATCGGCTCCGGCACCGTCAGCGACAGCGTCAAATACGCCACCTTCCTCGACAAGCGCAGCTACTCGGTGTTCCCGACCTCGCCGATGAACGCCTACACCACGCCGACCGCCTCGGTCTCGTTCGGCGGCTTCAAGCGGTCGGTGACCTGCCATGCCGCGCGCGGCGTGTTCTTCGACCTGTCGATCCTGGCCAAGAGCCCGCCGCGGCTGATCACCGCCGCCTTCGCCGACGTGATCTGCCGGACCACCGCCCAGGTCGACTGGCTGCTGCAGCACCTGATCCACGACACGCTGTACGACGACACCGCCTTCGAGTTGCTGGCCTATGACGAGGACAACCTGCTCGACCGCGCCGACCAGTATCTCACCGGCGACGTCGCGGCGCTGGCCGTGCTGACGCGCAGCGCCGCGATCATGGGGCTCGGCACCAGCTTCACCGGCACCACCCACAGCGGCAGCATGGCCGAGCACATGATGTCCCACTACATCGACATGTTCGCCGGCGCCGGCCATCCGCGAAGCTCGCACGGCGAGCAGGTCGGGGTGACCACGCTGACCGTCTCCGCGCTGCAGAACCGGATCCTCGGCGCCGACGCCCCACCGGTGCTGCAGCCTAGCACGATCCCGCACGACAGGCTGGCGCAGCGCTACGGCCGGGCGATGGCCGACGAGTTCGCCCGCCAGGCCGGCGCCAAGGCGCTGGACGCCGCCAAGGCCGACGCGCTGAACCGGCGCTGGGCCGACGGCTGGGCCGCGTTCGTCGCGCCGCTGCGCGCGGCGATGCTGCCGTTCGCGCGGCTGTGGGAGCCGATGACCAAGGCGGGCGCGCCGCGCACGGCCGCCGAGCTGGGGCTCGACGTCGCCTTCTACCGCGCCGACATCGTCGACGCGCGTTTCACCCGCGACCGCTATTCCATCCTCGATCTCGCCGCCGAGTCCGGCCAGCTCGAGGCCTTCGCGGCGACGGCGCAATAGGGGAACGGCCGATGGCCAACGTGGTGATCATCGGCGCCGGGGTGATGGGCAGCGCCGCCTCCGTGCCGGCAGCGGACCGCGGCCACCGGGTCACGCTGGCCGGCACCCACCTGGACCGCGACATCGTTGCCGCGCTGCGCGCCGACCGCGGCGCGCATCCGCGCCTGGGCGCCGCCCTGCCGCAGACGGTGCAGCCGGTCGACTTCGAAGCGCTGACGCCCGCCGACCTCGCCGAGGCCGACCTGATCATGGTCGCGGTCAGCAGTCCGGGCATCCGCTGGGCCGCCGACCTGCTCGGCCGACTGATGACGGCCGAACGGCCGGTCGCCCTGATGACCAAGGGCCTGGACGAGGCCGGCGCGGACCGCCCGCCGCGGATCATGCCGGCGGTGATCGCCGATACGCTGCAGGCCAAGGGGCTGGGCGGCAGCCCGCTGATCGGCATCGGCGGCCCCTGCATCGCGAAGGAATTGGGCCTGCGCCGGCTGACCGCCGTGATCTATGGCGGCAGCGACCCTGCCGCGGTCGCTGCGGCCTGCGCGCTGATGCAGACGCCCTATTACCGCACCCATGCCACCGACGACCTGATGGGCGTCGAGGTGGCCGCGCCGATGAAGAACTTCATGGCGATCGCGGTCAGCGCCATCGCGGCGCGCCACGGCGCCGGCGAGAATCCCTGGTCGCTGAACGCCGCCTCGTTCGGCTTCACCCAGGCGCAGCAGGAGCTGCGCCGGATCGTCGGCTGGCTCGGCGGCCGCGATGCCACCGCCACCGGCCTCGCCGGCATGGGCGACCTGCACGTCACCGTCGGCGGCGGCCGCAACAGCCGGCTCGGCCGCCACCTCGGCCGGGGCATGACCATCGCCCAGGCCTGCGCCGGCCCGATGGCCGGCGAGACGGTGGAGGGCGTGGACACCGGCCGCGCCCTGGCGCCCGGCCTCGCCGCCGCGATCCGTGCCGGGCGCCTCGACGCAGCCCAGCTGCCGATGACCGTCGCGCTGCTCGCCTCGATCCTCGACGATGCGCCGTTCACCTACGAGCCCGACCACCTGATCTGACAGGCGGCCGGGCACGGCCGGCGGTCGGCGCTATTCGGCTGCGGGACGGAAGCGGTCCTCGACCGCGTCGATCTTGGCGACCTTCTTGCCGGACCGCTCGGCCTGGAACTCGTTGGCGAGCCAGATGTCGAGATACATGATCGCCGGATACTCGCCGGTGACCCGCTGGCCGAAGCAGATCACCTGCGCATTGTTCGAAGCGATCGCGCGCTCGGCTGTATAGGGGTCGTTGACGGCGACCGCGCGGACTCCCGGAACCTTGTTGGCGGTGATGGCCATGCCGGCACCGGTGCCGCAGACCAGGACGCCGCGGCCGAACTCGCCGGACGCGATGCGGGTGGCCAGCGTCAGCGCGATGTCGGGATAGTCGACCGGATCCTCGCTGTGCACGCCGATGTCCTCGACGGTCCAACCCTGCTGGCGCAGATGGGCGACCAGCGCGTCCTTCAGCTGCAGGCCGAGATGGTCGGCACCGACGATGATCCTCTTCATGCTGTCCTCGTTCGATTGGGCCTGCCCGGGACGGCCGGAAAGCGCCTGGTGGCGCCGATGTCGCGACGGGTCGCTTCGGCCTTGGCAGGCGGCATGCTACTCCGATCCGGCACCCCGGCGAAAGGCGCCCGTTGGCGCCCGCCGAGCCGCCGGCGCCAGGAACCTTGACCGGGCGTGACTTATGTGGGACAAGTATGCAACATTGTCTCGCGAATACGCGATCGGCAGCGTTTGGAGTTATGAAGCTGCCGCCCCCGAGCACACCCCATGACATATCGTGTTGACCCTTCCGCCTCATCACCATCGCGTATGGTAGGCGATAACCCGCGCCGTTTTGCCGACCCCACCCCGTGGGGCTCCGCCGGCGCATAAGGACACTTCCAGCTTGAAAGATCGTTCGTTCCGGGATCTCGGCTTGGCCGAGCCCGTGCTGCGCGCATTGAGCGCGCTGAACCTGACCCACCCCACGCCCATCCAACAGGACGCAATTCCCGTAGTTCTCGACGGCCTCGACGTGGTCGGCGTCGCGCAGACCGGCACCGGCAAGACGGCCGCCTTCGGCCTGCCGCTGCTCCACCGGCTCGCCGCCGAAAGCCGGCGCCCCGCGCCGCGGTCGGCCCGCGCGCTGATCCTGGCGCCGACCCGCGAGCTGGCGCTGCAGATCGAGGAAAGCCTGCGCGGCTTCGCACGCCACCTGCGCCTGCGCATCTGCCCGATCCTGGGCGGCGTCGCCCGGCGGCCGCAGGCGAGCCGGCTCGCCGGCGGCGTCGACATCGTGGTCGGAACGCCCGGCCGCGTGGTCGACCTGATGTCGACCGACGAGCTGCGGCTCGGCTCGGTCGCCTGCTTCGTCCTCGACGAGGCCGACCGCATGCTCGACCTCGGCTTCGCCCGCGACATCCGCAAGATCGCCCTGGCGCTGCCCGACGACCGCCAGACGCTGATGTTCTCCGCCACCATGCCGGCGGAGGTGACGCGGCTGGCCCAGGCGCTGCTGCGCGACCCGGTGCATGTCGCGGTGTCGAAAACCGACGTCGCGCCGGCCGCGATCGCCCAGCAGGTCTATTTCGTGGCCAATGCCGACAAGCGCGGCCTGCTCAACCGGCTGCTGGGCGATCCCGACATCGCGCGCGCCATCGTGTTCACCCGTACCAAGCACGGCGCCAACCGCGTCGCGAAGCACCTGGTCCAGGGTGGCACGCGGGCGGAGGCGATCCACGGCAACAAGAGCCAGTCGGCCCGCCAGGGCTCGCTGGCCCGTTTCCGCGACGGCAGCGCGCGGGTGCTGGTCGCCACCGACATCGCCGCCCGCGGCATCGATGTCGCCGACGTCTCGCACGTGATCAACTTCGACCTGCCGGTGGAGGTGGACAGCTATGTCCACCGCATCGGCCGCACGGCCCGGGCGGGCGCCAGCGGCACCGCCATCACCTTCTGCGACGCCGCCGAGCACGCGGCGCTGCGGGAAATCGAGCGCCGCACCGGACTGACGATGACCGTCGCCGGCGGCACACCGCCGACACAATCCTGCGCTAACACGCCGCGGACCGGCAAAGGCCGTCCGCGCGCGGGCGGCCAGACCGGCCAGGACAAACCAACCGTAACCCACGGAGGGCCGCGCAAGCGGCGTTCGCGGGTCGGTCAGCGCAAGGGATTTCAGGCAGCAGCCTGACAGGCGGGCAGACCCGGGCTGGCAACGCCCCGCGCAAGCGGGGGTCCGGGAGGCCGATCAAGGCAGTCCGTTGCTCTACCCCACACCCCCGAAACCGGCCACCAGCTTAGAGGAGCGATCGAGATGCCGACCGGTACAGTGAAATGGTTCAACACGATGAAGGGCTACGGGTTCATCCAGCCCGACGACGGCGGCAAGGACGTGTTCGTCCACATCAGCGCCGTCGAGCGCTCCGGTCTCAGCGCCCCGAACGAGGGCCAGAAGCTCAGCTACGAGCTGGAGCACGACCCGAAGAAGGGCCGCGTTTCCGCCGGCAACCTGCGGGCGATCTGATCGCCTGAGCCGATTTCCGGCATCCCGGCGCACCCGGGATGCCGGTCTCTGCCCTTGCCTCGCGCCGCAGCGTCGCTGCGGCCCGCCGCCTGGCCCGACCCCGACGCCGCGGCAGGCCATCGGCCGGCTTTGCCGGCAACCATCCCCACTTTCGCCACCCGCTCCGCGCCGCCACGCCGCACCGGCTTTGCCTTCGGTTCGGCGGACCGCCGGCCCGTCGCACGCGTGCGCATTCCGGCGCGCGTCTCGCCGGTCTTGACAGATCGCGGCAGGGGCGAAAGAAATATCAGCGAATGAAAAAAATATATGGCGAGACCGGCGGCGCGCCGGCCGCCGCGATGGGGAGCGATGGCGCAGCGCAGCAACGCGGCCATGTGGGACGACGGGACGGCGAGCATCGCCACCCGGGCGGCATGGCTGCATTTCGCCGGCGGGATGACCCAGGCCGAGGTCGCCCAGCGGCTCGGCATCTCCAGCCTCAAGGCGCACCGGCTGATCTCCCGTGCCAGCAAGGAAGGCCTGATCCGGGTCTATGTCGACGGCGAGATCGCCGAGTGCATCCAGCTGGAGGAGGCGCTGTGCGCGCGCTATCGCCTGGAAAGCTGCCAGGTGGTGCCGACGCTGGACGACGAGCCGCTGCCGCTGCGCGCGCTGGGCATGGCCGGGGCGGAATTCCTGCGGCTGGCGCTGCAGCGCGAGGAATATGCGGTGATCGGCGTCGGCCACGGCCGCACGCTGGCCGCCGCGGTCGAGCACCTGCCGCGCATGCCGGCCGGCGGCACCAGCTTCGTCTCGCTGCTCGGCGGTCTGACCCGCAAGTTCGCGGCCAATCCCTATGACGTGATCCATCGCCTGGCCGAGCGCACCGGCGCCGAGGCCTATGTGATGCCGGTGCCCTTCGTCGCCAACAGCGTCGAGGACCGCCGGGTGCTGATGGCCCAGCGCGGCATCAGCGAGGTGTTCGACCTGGCAAGCCGGGCCGGCCTGATGCTGGTCGGCATCGGCACCGTCGAACCCGAGGCCTCGCTGATCTCGACCCGCACCATCGAGCGGGCAGAGATGGACGACGTGAAGGCTGCCGGCGGCTGCGGCGAGCTGCTCGGCCATTTCTACGACGCCGCGGGCGCGCCGGTGCGCAGCCACCTCAGCGACCGCACCCTGTCGGTTCCGCCGGAACAGATCAGCGGCCGGCGCCTGGTCGCGATCGCCGGCGGCACCGCCAAGGTGCCCGCGATCCGCTCGATCCTGTCGAGCGGCCTGCTCGGGGGTCTGATCACCGACGAAAGGACCGCCGCTGCCCTTGTTTCACCGACGCCCGGTTCGCCGCAAGACGGCCGGCACTAAGCAAGAGGGCCGCCGCAAGGCCCCGCACAAACACAAGTGGAGGAGACGAGATGTACGAGAAGGAACAGGACCTCTTCAGGCAGTTCGTCCGGCGCAAGTTGAGCCGGCGCGAGTTGCTCAACCGGTCGGCCCAGCTGGGCATCGGCCTGGGCACGGCCAACCTGCTGCTGGGGCGCGCGGCGTCCGACGCGCTGGCCGCCGATTTCGACTGGCAGGCCCACAGCGGCACCACCGTGAAGCTGCTGCTGAACAAGCACCCCTATGCCGACGCCATGATCGCCAACATCGACACGTTCAAGGCGATGACCGGGATGGACGTCCAGTACGACATCTTTCCGGAGGACGTGTATTTCGACAAGGTGACCGCGGCGCTGTCGTCGAGCTCGTCGGAATACGACGCCTTCATGACCGGCGCCTACATGACCTGGACCTACGGCCCGGCCGGCTGGATCACCGACCTCAACGAGTGGATCATGGACCCGGCCAAGACCGCGCCGGGCTACAACTGGGACGACGTGCTGCCGGGCCTGCGCGCATCGACCGCGTGGAACGGCGAGCCGGGCGGCGCGCTCGGCTCGGCCGACGCCAAGCAGTGGTGCATTCCGTGGGGCTATGAGCTGAACAACCTGTCCTACAACCGCACCATGTTCGAGCGCGTCGGGGTCGAGGCGCCGAAGAACATGGACGAGCTGATCGAGACCGCGGCCAAGCTGACCGCCGACCTGGGCGGGCCCTACGGCATCGGCGTGCGCGGCTCGCGCTCCTGGGCGACCATCCACCCCGGCTTCCTGTCCGGCTATTCGAACTTCGGCCAGCGCGACCTGACCGTGAACGACGGCGTGCGGTCGGCCGCGATGAACACCGCGGAATCGAAGGCCGTCCACGCCCAGTGGGTGAAGATGATCCAGGACTCCGGTCCGCGCGACTGGTCGACCTACACCTGGTACCAGGTCGGCACCGACCTCGGCGCCGGCGCGTCGGCGATGATCTTCGACGCCGACATCCTGGGCTACTTCATGAACGGCGGCGACAATGCCGAGGCCGGCAACATCGCCTATGCGCCGTTCGCCGCCAATCCGGCCGCCGAGGCGCCGACGCCGAACGTGTGGATCTGGTCGCTGTCGATGTCCAACTTCAGCGAGAAGAAGGACGCGGCCTGGACCTTCATGCAGTGGGCGTCCAGCGTCGAGCACGACCTGTTCGGCGCGCGCGAGATGGACTTCGTCAACCCGGTCCGCCAGTCGGTCTGGGACGACGAGATGTTCCGCAACCGCATCGACACGTCCTATCCGGGCTACCTGCACCAGCACGACGTGTCGGCGCCGCAGGCGCAGATCTACTTCACGCCGCAGCCGCTGTTCTTCGACCTGACCACCGAATGGGCCGCCACACTGCAGAAGATGGTGGCCAACGAGGTGCCGGTCGACGAGGGCCTCGACGAACTGGCCGAGAGCATCAACAACCAGCTCTACGACGCCGGCCTGCAATAGGCACGACGCGCGACGGTGCCGCCCGCGCCCCGGCGTGGCGGCACCGTCCGTTTCTTGTGTATGCATTCCGTGAACCACCGAACGGCACGCGGGACCCGCGATGACTGACGTCACGGCCGCGCCGCCCCTGCCGCAACGCAGGATGCGGCTCCGGCGCAAGCTGCTGCCCTATCTGCTCAGCCTGCCGGCGCTGCTGGTGTGCATCGGCATCCTGATTCCGTTCGTCACCGCGATCTACTACTCGCTGCAGCGCTATCGGCTGAACCTGCCGCAGAACCGCAGCATGAACTGGGGCGACAACTACTGGCGCTTCCTGTCCGACGGCGCGTTCTGGAACACGCTGAAGGTCAGCCTGGTCTATGCCGGCCTGACCGTGGTGCTGGAGCTGCTGCTGGGCCTGGGCATCGCGCTGCTGCTGCGCCGGCCGACCCGGTTCAACAACATCGTTTCCATCCTGCTGCTGATGCCGCTGATGACCGCGCCGGCGCTGGCCGCGCTGATGTGGAAACTGATGACCAACCCGAATTTCGGCATCCTCAGCTGGTTCATGAGCCAGCTCGGCTTCACCGACTTCAAGTGGGCGTCGGACCCGTCGACGGCGCTGCTGACGGTGGTGCTGGTCGACATCTGGGTCTACACCCCGTTCATCATGATCCTGCTGCTGGCCGGGCTGCGCTCGCTGCCGAAGCAGCCGTTCGAGGCCGCCGCGCTCGACGGCGTGCCGGCCAGCTTCGTGTTCTTCCGCATCACGCTGCCGATGCTGATGCCCTACATCCTGACGGCGTCGCTGTTCCGGCTGCTGGACTCGATGCAGCAGTTCGACATCATCTACGCCATGACCCAGGGCGGCCCCGGCGACCAGCTGATGGTGTTCCAGGTCGAATCCTACCTGAACTTCTTCCAGCGCACCGACGTCGGCAAGTCGGCCGCCCTGCTGATCGTGCTGTGGGCGATCACCTTCGCGCTGTCGAACCTGTTCATCAAGAACTGGCTCAAGCTGCGCGAGCGCGCGCACGGGCTGCGCTAGGACGGAGCCATGGAACAGCAGAGCCTGACCGAACGGATCGTGCGCCGGGTGCTGCTGGCCCTAGTGCTGCTGTTCTTCATGTTCCCGATCGTCTGGATCCTGCTGATGAGCTTCCAGACCAACGAGGACATCCTGCGCATCCCGCCCAGCGTGGTGTTCGAGCCGACGCTGGACAACTACACCGCGCTGATCACCGGCCGGCTGGAGACGGCGGCGGGCTCGCTCGACATCGCCTTCATGGAAAACCTGCTCAACAGCGTCATCATCTCGGCCGCCTCGGTGCTGCTGGCGCTGGCGCTGGGGGTGCCGGCAGCCTATGCCTTCGCCCGCTTCCGCTTCCGTCTGGGCGAGGACATCGCCTTCACCCTGCTGTCGTTCCGCTTCGCCCCGCCGCTGCTGGTGCTGCTGCCGCTGACCCTCTATTTCGAGCAGATCGGACTGGCCGACACCTATTTCGGGCTGGTCTGGGTCTACCAGCTGATCTGCCTGCCGCTGATCCTGTGGATCGTGCGCGGCTATTTCGAGGACATCAGCCCCGACATCGAGCACGCCTACCGCATCGCCGGCCATAGCTGGTGGCAGACCTTCCGCAAGATCGCGATCCCGCTGGCCACGCCGGGCATCGCCGCGGCCGGCCTGCTGGCCTTCATCTTCGCCTGGAACAACTTCGTGTTCGCGCTGGTGCTGGCGTCGGCCGACAAGCAGCCGGTGACGGTGGGCGCGCTGGCCTTCGTCACCGCCTCCGGGATCCAGTACGGCCAGATCGCGGCCGCGATCGTGATCTCGATCGCGCCGATCCTGCTGCTGGCGCTGTTCGCCCAGCGCTATCTGGTCGAGGGCCTGTCCCTCGGCGCGGTCAAGGGCTGAGGCGCGCCGTGCTGCAGCTGTCCGGCATCACCAAGCGCTTCCGCAGCGAGACCGTGCTGCGCGGCATCGACCTCGCCGTCGACGACGGCGAGACGGTGGTGATCTTCGGTCCGTCCGGATCGGGCAAGACCGTGCTGCTGCGCGTGATCGCCGGGGTCGAGGACCCCAACGAGGGCGCGGTGCTGATCGACGGCCGCGACATGGTCGACGCGGCGCCGGAGGCCCGCGGCATCGGCATGGCGTTCCAGAACTTCGCCCTGTTCCCGCACATGTCGGCGTTCGAGAACATCGCCAGCCCGCTGAAGGCGCGGCGCAGCGCGGCCGACAAGGTCACGGCCGGCGTGCAGTCGGTCGCCCGCCTGCTGAAGATCGACCACGTGCTCGACCATGCGCCGCGCGAGCTGTCCAACGGCCAGAAGCAGCGCACGGCCCTGGCGCGTGCGCTGGCGCCGGCGCCGCGAATCCTGCTGCTCGACGACCCGCTGCGCAACGTCGACGCCAAGCTGCGCTACGAGATGCGGTTGGAGCTGCCGCGCCTGCTGGCCGAGTTCCGGTCGACCGCGCTGTACGTCACCCAGGACTACAAGGAGGCGATGGCGCTGGGCAGCCGCATCGCCGTGCTGATCGACGGCCGCTTCGTGCAGGTGGCCTCGCCGGAGGACATCTACCTGCGCCCGGCGTCGCTGGACGTCGCCCGGCTGTTCGGCGACCCGACCATCTGCGCGATCCCGTCGGCGATCGAGCCCGGGCCGGCGATCGGCCTGCTCGGCGGCCGCTTCGCGCTCGACCCGCGCTTCGCCGCCTTCGTCGGCCGCGAGGTCACGGTCGGGCTCAGGCCGGAGGACATCGCGGTGTCGATGGCGCCGGTGCCCGATGCGGTGCCGGTCGACCTGGTCACGGTCACGCCGCTGAACGAGCGCGACGTGATGCTGCTGAACGGCAACGGCGGCGAGGAGTTCTTCGCCTCGGCGCCGGAGGCGCGTGGCACCGGCGCGCGCAGCCACGGGCCCGCCTTCGCGCGGTTCGACACGGCGGCGATGCACCTGTTCGACCGCGCCACCGGCGCGCGGCTGGAGGTCGCGGCATGACCGTCGCGCTGAGCCTGGAGCAGGTCGACAAGATCTACACGCCGCGGCGCAAGCCGGCGGTGCATGCCGTGCGCGCGCTCGACATGCACATCGACGAGGGCGAGATCGTCGCCCTGCTCGGCTCGTCCGGCTGCGGCAAGACCTCGACCCTGCGCATGATCGCCGGTTTCGAGAGCGTCACCAACGGCACCATCTCGCTCGGCGGCAACCGCATCGACGGCCTGGCGCCGGCCCGGCGCAACGTGGCGATGGCGTTCGAGGGCTATTCGCTCTACCCGCCGCTGACGGTGCGCGAGAACATCGCCTTCGCGCTGAAGGCGGCGCGGCTGCCGCGCGACGAGATCGACCGCAAGGTGGCGGAGATCGCCGACCTGCTGGAGATCGGGCCGATCCTGAAGCGCTATCCCTCGTCGATCTCCGGCGGCCAGCAGCAGCGCGCCGGCCTCGCCCGGGCGCTGGTCCGCAGCGCCGGCCTGCACCTGCTGGACGAACCGATGTCGCAGCTGGAGCCGCAGCTGCGTGCAGTGCTGCGCGGCCGGATCAAGAGTTTCCTGATCGAGAACCGGATGACGGCGATGTTCGTCACCCACGACCAGACCGAGGCCAATGCGCTGGCCGACCGCATCGCGGTGATGGAGGGCGGCGAGCTGCAGCAGATGGCGAGCCCGTCGGAGCTGAAGGACCGGCCGGCCAACCTGTTCGTCGCCACCTTCATCGGCGAGCCGCCGATGAACATCTTCGAAGGCACCGTCGCGGCCGAGAACGGGACGCCCGCGGTGCGCGTCGACGGCGCCGGCAACGCGGCGGGCTTCGCGGTGACGCTGGCCCCGTCGGACACCGAAGCCGCCGCCACGGTGCTGCGGCCCGGCCGACGGGTGCACCTGGGCATCCGCCCGCACAGCCTGCATGCCGGCGCCGGCGGCGACATTCCGGCGACCGTGGTCTCCAACCAGTGGCTGGGCGACCAGACCCACCTGGTGCTCGACCTAGCCGGGCGCACCACGGTCGCGGTCAGCTACGGCCGCGTGCCGGCCGCGATGGGCGACGCCATCGCCTGCGCGGTCTCGGCCCGCGACATCCACCTGTTCGACCGCGAGAGCGGTGCGGTGCTGATGCACGGCGAGGCGCTGGCGTGAGCCGGGACCTCATTGTCGGCGTCGATGCCGGCACCTCGGTGATCAAGGCGGTCGCCTTCGACGTCGCCGGCGCGCAGCTGGCAATGGCCGCGCGGCCCAACGTTTATGAGCGGCTGGCCGACGGCGGCTGCCAGCAGGACATGGCGCAGACCTGGGCCACCACCGCGGCCGTGCTGCGCGACCTGGGCGAGAAGCTGCCGGGCCTCGCCGGACGCATCCTGGTGCTCGCCGTCACCGGCCAGGGCGACGGCACCTGGCTGATCGACGCCGCCGGCGAGCCGGTCGCCCCCGGCTGGCTCTGGCTGGATTCGCGCGCGGCCGCCTTCGTCGACGCCTATCGCGCCGGGCCCGACGACCGCCGCCGCTATCTGCTGACCGGTACCGGCATCACCGCCTGCCAGCAAGGTGCCCAGCTCGCCTACATGACCCGGGCAATGCCGGCGCTGCCGCAGCGCGCCGCGACCGGTTTCCACTGCAAGGACTGGCTGTACTTCAAGCTGACCGGCCGGCGCGCGACCGACCCGACCGAGGGAGTGTTCACGTTCGGCGACTTCCGCGCCCGCGCCTATAGCGACGAGGTGGTCGACCTGCTGGGCCTGTCCGCCCACCGCCGGCTGCTGCCGGAGATCGTCGACGGCACCCGGACCCATCACGCGCTGAGCGAGAGCGCCGCCGCCGCGGTCGGGCTGGCGGCCGGCACGCCGGTTGCGCTCGGCTATATCGACGTGATCTGCACCGCGCTCGGCGGCGGTCTGTACGAGCCCGGCCGCCAGGTCGGCACCACGGTGATCGGCTCGACCGGCATGCACATGGTGCTGCAGCACGGCGCCGACGCGGTGCCGCTCAACGACGACAATTCCGGCTACACCACCTGCTTCCCGGTGCCCGGCACCTACGCGCAGATGCAATCGAACATGGCCGCGACGCTGAACATCGACTGGCTGCTCGACCTCGCCATCGACATTCTCGGCCGCGCCGGCGTCAGCCGCGACCGCGCCGGGCTGCTCGCCGGTCTCGACGACCTCGTCCTTGCCGCTCGGTCCGGCGAGATCGTCTATCAGCCCTACATCTCCGATGCGGGCGAGCGCGGGCCGTTCATCGATGCCAACGCCCGCGCCGGCCTGATCGGGCTGAACAGCGGCCACGGCTTCGCCGACCTGATGCGCGCGGTGTTCGACGGCCTGGCGATGGCCTCGCGCGACTGCTATGCCGCGATGGGGGCACAGCCCGAGGAGATCCGCGTTTCCGGCGGCGCCGCCCGCAGCGCGGCCCTGCGCCGCATCCTCGCCGCCGCGCTGAACGCGCCGGTGCGCAGCGGCGGGCGCGAGGAGGCCGGCGCCGCCGGTGCCGCGATGATCGCGGCGGTCGGCATCGGCGCCTATCCGTCGATGGACGAGTGCGTCGCCGCATGGATCGCGCCGCATCTGGGCGGGCTCGACCGCCCCGACCCGGAGCTTGCCGCCGTCTACGACCGGCTCTACCCGATCTACGTCCAGTCGCACCGTGCATTGACGCCGGTGTGGCGGGCGCTGGCATCGGCGCGGAGGCCGGCCTGATGCCGCGTGAGATCGCCATCATCGGCGACCGGTTCATGCTGGCGCAGGCCTTCGCCGACGCCATCGGCGAGGCCTGCGGCGACGCCGTGGCGACCCGAACCCACGAACTGCCGTGGCCGGATGAGCCGCTGGAGCACGGCTATGCCAAACCGGGCCTGGATGGCCTGAAGGAATACATGGGCGATCCGGACCAGGTGGTCGACTTCGTCGCCGCGGCCGAGATCTTCGTGACGCACCTGTCGCCACTGTCCGGCGCGATGATGCGCCGGCTGCCGGGCCTGAAGCTTGTGGCGGTATCGCGCGGCGGCCCGGTCAATATCGACATGGCGGCCGCGCGGACGCTGGGCATCAAGGTCGTCAACGTGCCCGGCCGCAACGCCAGCGCGGTCGCCGAGTTCACCATCGGCGCGATTCTCGCGGAGACCCGCCTGATCCGCGCCGGCCACGAATCGCTGCGCCGGGGCGAATGGCGCGGCGACCTGTACCGTGCCGACCTTACCGGCCGCGAGCTCAACGAGATGACGGTCGGCGTCATCGGCTACGGCCATGTCGGCACCCGCGTGGTCCGCCTGCTGCGCGCGTTCGGCTGCCGCATCCTGGTCAACGACCCCTATGTCCAGCTCAGCGCGGAGGACGCGGCCGCCGGGGTGGAACTGGTCGACCGGGAAACGCTGCTGGCCCGCTCTGACGTGGTCACACTGCACGCGCGGGTGACGCCGGAAACCGCCGGATTCATCGACCGCGCCGCCTTTGCAGCGATGAAGCCGGGTGCGCTGTTCGTCAACACCGCCCGCGGCCCGCTGGTCGACTACGACGCACTGTACGCGGCGCTGACCGAAGGCCGGCTCGGCGCGGCGATGCTGGAGACCTTCGCCATCGAACCCCCGCCGGTGGACTGGCCCCTGCTGAAGCTGCCGAACGTGACGCTGACGCCGCATATCGCCGGCGCGTCGGTCCGCACCGTGACCTATGCGGCGGAGCGGACGGCGGAAGAGGTGCGCCGCCATATCGCCGGGGAACCGCCGCTGAACCCGTGCTGAGCGATCCGCAGAGCCCGCGCATGCGATGACCGCCGCCACTGTCATAGCCAGGCCGGAGGACGGACCGGTCGACCTGCTGGTGATCGGCGGCGGCATCAACGGCGCCGGCATTGCCCGCGACGCGGCCGGCCGCGGGCTCAGCGTGGTGCTGTGCGAGAAGGGCGACCTCGCCGAGGGCACCAGCTCGCGCTCGGGCAAGCTGGTGCACGGCGGGCTGCGCTATCTGGAGTACTACGAATTCCGGCTGGTGCGCGAGGCGCTGATCGAGCGCGAGGTGCTGCTGGAAGCCGCGCCGCACATCATCTGGCCGATGCGCTTCGTTCTGCCGCACAATCCCGAAGACCGGCCGGCCTGGCTGGTCCGGCTCGGCCTGTTCCTCTACGACCACCTCGGCGGCCGCAAGCTGTTGCCCGGTTCGAAGAGCCTGGACCTGCGCCGTCACCCCGCCGGCCATGCGTTGAAGTCTTCGTTCCGGCGCGCATTCGAATATTCGGACTGCTGGGTGCAGGATTCGCGGCTGGTCGCCCTCAACGCGCGCGACGCGGCCAACCGCGGCGCGACGATCAGGACGCGCACCACGCTGGAATCCGCCCGCCGCGACGATGGCGTCTGGCTGTGTCGCCTCGCACCGGCCGGCGGTGGCCCGTCCGTTGCGGTGCATGCGCGCGCGCTGGTGAATGCCGCCGGCCCGTGGGTCGCCGAGGTGCTGAATCAGCGCGCCGGCCTGAACACCCGCTCCAGCGTGCGCCTGATAAAGGGCAGCCACATCGTCGTGCCCCGCCTCTACGAGGGGTCGCACGCCTATATCCTGCAGAATGCCGACCGGCGCATCGTGTTCGCGATTCCCTATGAGGACGATTTCTCGCTGATCGGCACCACCGATGTGGCCTATGAGGGCGATCCGGCGAACGTGGCCATCGACCCGGCGGAAGTCGACTATCTGTGCGCCGTGGTGAACCATCACTTCCAGCGGCAGATCCGGCCCGACGACGTGGTCTGGACCTATTCGGGCGTGCGCCCGCTCTATGACGACGGCGCCGACAACCCGTCGGCAGTCACCCGCGACTATGTGCTCGAGCTCGACGGCGGCGACGATCGCGCACCGCTGCTTTCGGTGTTCGGCGGCAAGATCACGACCTACCGGCGGCTGGCCGAGCATGCGCTGCAGAAGCTGCTGCCGGCGATGGGGCGCACCGCACAGCCCTGGACGGCGAACGCGCCGCTGCCGGGCGGCGACTTCGCGGCAACCGAGTTCGAGGCGCACCTCGCCCTGATCTGCGGCGACTACCCGTGGCTGCCGAAGGCGCTGGCGCGGCGGCTGTTCCGCGCCTACGGCACGCGGCTGAACTTGCTGCTAGTCGGCAAGACCTCGCTGCGCGATTTGGGGCGTGACTTCGGCGGCGGGCTCTACGAAGTCGAGGTGCGCCACCTGGTCGAGCAGGAATGGGCGCAGACGGCCGACGACATCCTGTGGCGCCGCTCGAAGCTGGGCCTGCACGTCGATGCCGAAACCAGGGCGCGGCTGGACGAGTACCTGGCCGGCGGCACCGGCACCGCACCATTGACGACCGCAGGACTACGTGCCGACGCCTGAGCCTGGCCGTGCAAGCCGCTCAGGCGGCCCTGGCTGCACGCGCTGGGACCGGACTTCGGCCAGCGCGCAAATACCGAACCAACGCGACAAAGCCCGACGGGCCGCGGCGGTGCCGTGGACGTCGAGTTGCTCGTCCGCGATCGCGGTCGCTAGCCTGATGTCGCCGCGCCAGATGTAGATCATCGTCCAGCCGACTTCGTCAGGGCGTCGCCGCATCGCAGACGGCGACGTGCCGCGGCACCACGACGGCCGCCGGCGTTGCCTGCTGGTCAACCGGCGTGGCGAACGCCGCCGTCGAGGGCCTCGACCTGGATTTCGTCGAGGACGCCGCTGCGGCCGACCTCGTCCTGCTGACCGGCAGCGACGGCGACGTGGTGCCGCTGGACCGCTATCGGAACGCCTGCGCGGCGCGGCGCGGCGGCGTGTGCCGTGCCTGTGCACCAACCCCGACCGGATCATGGGTCCTGCCGGAGGGCAGCGGCGGCGCCGGACGCATCGCCGAGCTGGCACGCGGAGATGGGCGGGCCGGTCACCTGGATCGGCAAGCCCCACCCGGAAATCTACCGCGTCGCGCTGGCCGGCGCCGCAGCACGCGGCGCATCCTGCCGCCGGCGTCGCGCACCGTCGGCATCGGCGACAGCGTCGAGCACGACATCGCCGGCGCCAAGCACGCCGGCTTCGACGCCGCGCTGGTGCTGGCCGGCATCCATGCCGGCGACGACGACGTCGCGCTTGCCGCCGCCATGCAGCGCCACCGCGCAACGCCCATCTGCTGCTCGACCGGTTCGCCTGGGACGGCTGAGTCCGCTCAGCCGTGGCCCTGCATCCAGTCGGCGAGATCGGCCAGCCGTGGCGGCCCCGGCTCTCGCTCGATCAGCGCCTTGATGTCCGTCAGCCGCTGCTCAAGCCAGCCGATGTCGGCGGCCGACAGGCCGTGGACGCGCCCACCCTCGACCAGGCGCTCGGCATGGCCGACCAGGACCAGACGGTCGTCGCGGCGCCCGGCGTCCAGCATCACGTCGGCGACCGCGCCCAGCATCGCCAGCGCGGCGTTGCGGTCGCGTTCGAAATAGGGCCGGAGGCGGCCGAGCGTGGCTTCGGCAAAGTCGGCGAAGGTCAGCGGGTAGGACACCACCCGCACCGTCCCGGCCTCGTCGGTGCGCTGCGCACGCGGCGCCCGCCGCCGCGCCATCTCGGACAGTCCGACGCCGAGCCACTGCAGGCAGCCGATCGCGGTCTGCGGGTCGTTGATGCCGGGCGACAGCGCCCGTCCCGCCATGTCGACCAGCTGGTCGACCAGCAGGCGCACGTCCTGGTGCGGGGTGCGGCGGCGGCCGAGCGCGAAACAGCCTTGCACCGCACGCACGGCGTCCGCGTCGACCCTGTCGGGCGGCCACGCATAGGCGATCGGCCGGCCGTCGGCAGCGAAATCGCCGGGCCGTCGCACGACGCGGATGACCACGTCACGGGCGACCGCGGTCGCCATCAGGTCGGCCGCGCTCAGGGCCTGCACATAGCCCTGCCCGAGTGCGGGTATCGGAACCGCATGGCGGGCGAACGCAATCGGCAGCCCGTCCGGCTTGGCGTCGCGCCCGTCCAGCGCCGATGGCGCCGCCTCGTCGCCGGCCTCGCCGATTCGTTCCGGGTAGAGCGTCTCGATGGCGCCGCGCAGGTCGCTGCCGATCGCCGACATCGCGCTTGCCGAATTGAGCGAATCGGCGATGTGGTGGATGAACTGGATCAGCACCCCGATGCTGGCGACCGCGAAGCCGACGCCGACCAGAGCGGCCAGGTGCGGGACGCCGGCCGAGCCGGCACTGCTGTCGATCGTCCGCAGCACCAGCACACAGTAAAGGAAGGTGGCGACGAAGGTGCCCAGCGTGACCTGGTTGATCCGGTCGCGCATGAAGCTGGCCAGGATGCGCGGTCCGAACTGGCCCGAGGCGAAGGCGACCGCGGCGATGGTGATCGAGAAGGTAACGCCCGCCACGCCGATCATCGAGCCGGCGATGGTCGACAGCAGCAGCCGCGCGCCCTCCGGCTCGTTGACGTGCATCCAGTCGAGCTCGAACACCCACAGGTCGCCCAGCAGATCGTCCACCGTCACCATCGCGACGGACAGCACGATGGCGGCCGCCGCCATCAGCGACGGGATGAACCAGTAGCTGGCGCGCAGCGCCTGCCAGACGGCGATCAGCTTGGCACGCAGTGCAATCCTCCGTTCCGGCGGCATGGCAACCAGGCACAGGGTCGGTCCGCCCTGCCTGCAGCCTAACGCAGAAATCCCCGGGAGGTTGCAGCGTTCGCGGCCTCGCCCGGCCGGCGGGTCACCGCTTCGACGGTTCGTCGACGAAGCGCAGGCTGCCGATCGGGCGCACCGTGCTGGCCTGCGGTCCCTTGTCGCTCTCGTCGTGCCGCACCGTCAGTTCGACCGTGTCGCCCTTGCCGAGCTGGTCGAAGCCGCCGTTGAGCACGCTGTTGCGGTGGAAGTAGATCAGCCGGCCGTCGTTGGTGGCGATCTCGCCGTGATCCTGGTCCGGGTACAGCGCCTCGACCACGCCCTGCAGCGGGGCGGCATGCGCCTTCACCTCGCCGCCGCGCTGGGCGCGCGACTTCTTCAGCTGCCGCTCGATCGCGTCGAAGGCGTCGCGGATCGCGACATAGACGTCCTCATGCGCGTTCATGTCGCCCGGCTTGCCGCTGACCACCAGCTCGCTGCCCGGCACCCGCGCTTCGATCCGCACATGATAGTGCTTGCCCTTGCGGTGATGCTTGTGCGGCGCCTGCACGACCACGTGACAGCTGGTAATGCCGGGATGGAACCGTTCCAGCCGCTCCACCCGCTCGCGCACCCGCGCCTCGACCGCGTCGGAGTGATCCATGTTGCTGAACGCGATTTCGAGCGGTGTCTGCATTGCGCTGCTCTCCTGTTGTTGACCCGCGATGGCGCCTAGAGGCCGAAGGGAAAGGTGTCGCGCGGCCTGTCTGCGTGGGCGGCCGGGGTCGCATCCACCGCCCGCGTCTCGTCGAACCACACCCAGGCATCGAACTGCCTGGCCAGCTCGGCCTCGAAATAGTGCGACATCAGTTCGCTTTCCGGCCGGTAGACCACACCGATGGCCCGCTGCAGCAGTGGCTGGGCCAGTTCCGGCTTGCGCCCCGCGCGGCCCTCGATGCCGAGATCGAGCAGGAAGGCCGGGATCTCGGTGCCCCGGCAATGGCCTTCCCAGCTGTCGCTGCGCGCCGGGCGCACCTGCATGATCTCCATCGGGCTGTCCCAGTTCGATGCCGCCGCCACCGTGCCGCGGTCGGTGCCGAAGCCGATCAGCGCGGCGGCCGCGCCGTATCGCCGCCGGCACAGCTGCCCGATGTTGTGCTCGCCGCGCACCCGGCCCATGTCGGTCGCGGCCGCATCGCCGATATGGCTGTTGTGCGCCCAGACCACCGCCTTGGCGTCGGGTCCGCGATGGGCCAACACGCCGGCCAGGGTGTCAAACATGTGCGTGTCGCGCAGATTCCAGGACTGCGCCGCGCCATAGTACATGGCACGGTAATAGGCCTCGGCGCGGGCGACGATGCGGGCGTTCTGCTCGGCGCCGAAGAAGGCCTCGCCGTCGCGGCGCAAGTAGTCGAGGCGGCGCTCCAGCAGGTCCATCAGGATCTTCGCCACCGCCTCCTCGCAGCCCTCGAACCGGCCGGAAAGCGCCATCCGGCCGTAGGTGGCCGGGTCGGCGCGCCACGGCGTGAGGCAGGCATAGCGTTCGCGCGCAACGTGCGCCGCCCGCGGATCGACCTTGTCGAGATAGGCCAGCACCGCGTCGATCGAGGTGCCGAGGCTGTAGATGTCGAGCCCGTAGAACCCGGCCTGGCGCTCGGGATCGGCGATGTTCGCGTTGGCGGCCCGCAGCCGTTCCAGCAGGTCGCGGACCTGGCCGTTGCGCCACATCCAGCGCGGGAAGCGGTGGAACGGCGGCTCGGTCAGGTCGGGCACCGGCCGGCCGCGGACATAGGCGTCGTAAGCCGCGGCATCCGGCCAGTCGGCCTCCACCGCCACCACGTTGAAGCCGTGCAGCGCGACCAGCCGCTCGGTCATCCAGGCCCGCGCCCGATAGAACTCCGCGGTGCCGTGGGTCGCCTCGCCCAGCAGCACCACGCGCCGATCGGCATAGCGGTCGACCAGACGCGCGAGTTCGTCGAAGCCGCCGAACGTCTCGGCACAGTCGCCGATCAGCCGGGACAGCGCCGCACCGGTCACGATCGCCGGCGCCTTGCGCCGGGCGTGCAGCAGCGTGGCGGCGGACCGCACCGGCATCGCGTCGCGCCGGGTCGAACGGGTCGCCGGGTCGCGCGTGCGCGTCTTCGGCCCGCCGTTGCGCCAGCCATGCTCGCCGACCAGCGGCACGAACATCACCGCGCCATGGTTTTCCTCGGCGAAGGTGTCCGGTCCCGTCCGGCGGACCAGGGTCAGGATCTGGTACCCGTCGGAGGCGACAGGAATGATCAGCCGCCCGCCGATCTTCAGCTGCCGGCGCAGGGTGTCGGGCACCGCAGGCCCGCCGGCGGCGACCAGGATGGCGTCGAACGGCGCCTTCTCCGGCCAGCCCAGGGTGCCGTCGCCCTGCACGATCTCGACATTGTCGTAGCCCAGCGCCGCCATCCGCTCGGCCGCGGTGCGGGCCAGGATGTCGTGCCATTCGATGGCGTGGACCCGCTTGGCGATCCGGCCCATCACCGCCGCGGCGTATCCCGAACCGGCGCCGACCTCGAGCACGACGGACTCCGGCCCGAGCGCCGCCAGCTCGATCATCTGGGCCACGATCAGGGGCTGCGAGATGGTCTGGTCGGCCTCGATCGGCAGCGGACTGTCTTCGTAGGCAAATTCGCGCAGCGCATCGGGCACGAAGGCCTCGCGCGGCACCGCCCGCATCGCCGCCAGCACGCGCGCATCGGTGATGCCGCGCCCGGCGATCTGTTGCGCCACCATCCGCTCGCGCAGTTGGGTCATGTCGGATTCCATCGCCATCCTCCGACGGGCCGCGGCCAGGGCGGCGCGGTACGGCGGCCGCCCGAACCCGCCCGCAGCCACGGGCCGGCCGCCGCGCATCGCTTTCACTTCATATGGGGCGCGGCCGCCGGCTTCGCCTTGATGCGCGTCAACCGGTCAGTCGAACAGCCGGCGATAGGCGTCGACGTTGCCGGCGTTGACGATCGTGGACCGGACCTCGACCACCGCGGTCGCCGGCACGCCGTCGATCAGCTTGACTGCGGTCTCGACCGTGGCGGCGCCGGCCCGGTAGCCGTCGTCGAGCACCACCGCGGCAACGACGCCGGAATCGATCGCCTGCACCACCGAGGCGCTGAGCCCCCAGCCGTAGACCGCGACGTCGCCGACCACGCCGAGGTCGACCACCGCTGCGATCGCACCGGCCAGGGCCAGCGGGTCGGTGGCGCAGATCGCGCCGATCTCGCCATGCGCCTCGATCAGTGCCTCGATCCGCGCCCGTGCGGTTTCCAGCCCGTCGACCGGACCGCTGTCGACCAGCATCTCGACGCCGCCCGCCGCGGTCGCCAGGGCGACCGACAGGCCCGCCCGGCGACGTTCGCCGATACCGCCGGCGTCGCTGCCGAACACCGCGACCGTGGCCGGCGGCGATGCGCCCCGCGTCGCCGTGCCGAGCATCTGGGCGACCAGGTCGCGCGCGGCCTGGCCGTTGTCGGCGCCGACATAGGCGGCGGCGACGCTGTCGGGGATCGGCGTGTCGATCGCGATCACGGGCACGCCCTGCTCGCGCGCCCAGGCGATGTCGTCGACCAGCAGACCCGGCTCGATCGGCACCACGCCGATGGCATCGACCCCGTTGATCACATAGGTCTCGATCGCGCGTTCCTGCGCCGCCGCGACATCGTTGGCATTGAAGATGACGAGTTCGACCCCGGCGGCGCGGGCGGCGGCGATGGCGCCGGCGTTGATCTGCCGGTAGCGGGGCGACAGCTGGTTCACGTTGATCAGGGCGACGGCATCGGCCCAGGCCTGGCCGGCCGCGACGCACAGCATTGCGGCAAGCAGTGGCGGCGGCAGGCGCCGTCTGCGAGCCTTCATGGCGTCCCCCCTCATCAGTGCCGCGACGGCGGCGATCGCGAATCGGCCTCCTGCCGAACCGAGCAACACTAGCCTGCGATCACCGCCACGTGAACAGCCGCCCGGCACGCCACCGCGCGGAGCGAGACAGCGGCGCCGGCTTCGGCCAGAATGGTGTGCCGAACCCGCCCGACCCCGAATCGAGACAGGACCGCCATGCTGAAACTTGGCTACAAGTTGATGTCGGAGGAGCACGGACCGAAGGACCTGGTCCGCAATACCCAGCGGGCGGAGGATGCCGGCTTCGATTTCGCCGCCCTGTCCGACCACTTCTTCCCGTGGCTGGAGGAGCAGGGCCATTCGCCGCTGGCCTGGACCGTGCTGGGCGCGCTGGCCCAGGCGACCTCCCGGCTCGGGCTGATGACCGCGGTCACCTGCCCGATCATGCGCTACCACCCGGCCATCATCGCCCAGGGCACGGCCACCATGGGCCTGCTGAGCGACGACCGCTTCACCCTGGCCATCGGCTCCGGCGAGCGGCTGAACGAGCACGTGGTCGGCGAAGGCTGGCCCGGCATCGGCGAACGGCACGAGCGGCTGTCGGAGGCGGCCGACATCATCCAGGGTCTGCTGTCCGGCGAGCTGACCAACTACCGCGGCGTCTATTTCTCGATCGACCAGGCCCGGCTCTACGACCGGCCGGCGAAGAAACCGCCGGTGGTGATGGCGGCGGGCGGTCCGCAGGCGGCACGGCTGGCCGGGCGCAAGGGCGACGGCCTGATCACCGTGGAGCCGCGGGCCGAGCTGATCGAGGCGTTCGCATCGACCGGCGGCAGCGGCCCGCGCTATGCCGAGGTGGCGATGTGCTATGCCGAGCGCGAGGCCGATGCGATCGCCACCGCGCATCGTCTGTTCCGCTGGTCGCAGACCGGCTGGCCGGTCGTGGTCGAGCTGCCCGACCCCGCCGGCTTCGACGCCGCCAGCAGGTTCGTGCCGCCGGAGGCGGTCGCCCAGGCGATCAGTTGCGGCCCGTCGCTGGAGCGGCACCTGGCCCAGATCGACCGGTTCGTCGCGGCGGGGCACGACCACATCATCCTGATCCAGATCGGCCCCGACCAGGAGGGCTTCATACGCTTCTTCGAACGCGAGCTGGGGCCGGCGCTGCGCAACCGCTGAGCGGCCCGGCCGCACGGCGGACGTGCGGCGTGCGGGCGTCGCCGCGACAATGCCGCAGGCTGTTGGACGGCGGCGTTTCGGCTATGTTGGCGGTGTGGGCGGTAGCTGGCAGAGTCGGTCGGCAGCGGCAAGCCGTCCGGATGCGCCGGCTGTCGACAATTGGTCATACAAATCCGGCTGGAACCGATTGACCTGCGGCGATCCGGCCGCATAACGTGGCGCCCTCAACGATAATCGCCACCTTGGGAGGAAATCGCGAGATGAAAGATCGTATCAAAGAGCCGATGACCCGGCGCGAACTGTTCTCCGGCGCCGCCACCGCGGCGACCGCCGCCGGCATCGCCGCCGTCGGCATGGGCTTCGACCCGTTCCTGGCCAAGGCCATGGCGCAGGAAATGGGCCGGTCCGAGACACCGCTGCGCGCGGCGTTCTCCAACGCCGGCCTGCAGGCGACGTGGTGCGCACAGGGCAAGCAGGCCGCCGAATACTGGGGCAAGCTGTTCAACGTCGAGGTCACCTGGTTCGACGGCGAGCTGTCGTCGACGAAGCAGCGTGCCGCGATCGACAACATGGCGTCGCAGGAGTGGGACTTCGTCGCCATCCAGGCGTTCGGCATCGGCACGCTGACCGACCCGGTCAACCGGATGATCGAAGCCGGCATCCCGGTGATCGACATGGACACGCTGATCGCGCCGCTGGACGAGATCAACGTGCACAGCTTCCTGGCGCCCGATAACGACTTTATGGGTGCGGCGGTGACCCAGGCCCTGGTCGACGCGATCGGCGGCGAGGGCAAGGTAGTGATGACCCAGGGCGCGCTCGGCCACACCGGCGCCCAGGGCCGCGCCCGCGGCTTCCACTCGGTCGTCGACAAGTTCCCGGGCATCGAGGTGCTGGACGAGCAGCCGGCCGACTGGGACGTCACCAACGCGGTCCGTATCTGGGATTCGCTGCTGACCAAGTACCCGGACATCAGCGCCGCGTTCTTCCACAACGACGACATGGCGCTGGCCGCGGCCAACGCCATGCAGCGCGCCGGCCGCACCGACATCCTGATCGGCGGCGTCGACGCGATGCCGCCGGCGATCGAGGCGGTGCTGGACGGGCGCATGTACGCCACCGTCCGCAACCCGTCGTGCCGTATCCATGGCGGTGCGCTGATGGCCGGCGTGGCGGCCAAGCTGACCGGCGAGGCGACCGGCGACGGCATCCCGAAGAACATCGTGACCGACGGCCCGGTGGTGACCAAGGCCAACGCCGAAGGCATGCTGTGGATGCAGAAGCACTTCCTGATCTGAGGAACCTTCAACCCGTCAGCTAGGTATGGCCACCGAACAGCGGCCCCTGATCGAGCTCGTCGGCATCGGCAAACGTTTTGGCGGTGTCGTCGCGCTCGAGGGGGTCGATTTCTCCCTCATGCCCGGCGAGATCCACGGTCTCGTCGGCGAGAACGGCGCGGGCAAGTCGACGATGATGAAGATCATCGCCGGCGTGCACACCGAATATGACGGCGAGATGCGCGTGGAGGAGCGGAAGGTTCACTTCCGCTCCGCCCGCGACGCGCTCGATGCCGGCATCGGCATGGTGCATCAGGAACTGAGCATCGCGCCGAATCTCAGCGTCGCCGAGAACGTGTTCCTCGGCGTGCAGCCGGTCGGCAAGCTGGGCACCATCGCCTGGCGCGACATGGCCAAGCGGGCGACCGAGCACCTGGACCGGCTCGGCGTCCATGTCGACCCGAAGACCGAGACCGGGCTGCTGCCGCTGGGCCAGCAGCAGCTGATCGAGCTCGGCCGCGTGCTGTTCTCCGGCGCGCGCATGATCATCCTGGACGAGCCGACTTCAGCGCTGTCGCCGCCGGAAGTGGAGCATCTGTTCAACATCCTGCGGCGCCTGAAGGCCGAAGGCACCAGCTTCATCTTCATCTCGCACTTCCTTGAGGACGTGCTCGCCATTTCCGACCGGGTGACGGTGTTCCGCAACGCGCGCCGCGTCGACACGCGCCGCGTGCCCGAGATCGACAAGGCCTGGCTGATCGAGCAGATGATCGGCCAGGGCCACGAGGAGCTGGGCGAGGCCTATACCGGCGAGATCCCGCTGGCCAGCCCGACCGGCGCCAAGACCGTCCTGGTGGCGGAGAACCTGGGCCGACGCGGCGAGTTCCGCGACGTGTCGTTCCGTGTCGACGAAGGCGAGGTGCTCGGCATCTACGGATTCATGGGCTCCGGCCAGCTGGAGCTGGCCAAGGCCCTCAACGGCAAGATGCCGCTGGAACGCGGCACCGTGACCATCGACGGCAAGCGCCTGCGGCTGAGCAACACCGCGTCCGCCTGGAAGGCCGGCGTCGCGTTGGTGCCGGAGAGCCGCCGCTCGATGCTGTTCGGCACCGAACCGGTCTACAAGAACATCTCGATCAGCATCCTCGACCGCATCTCCAAGGTGCTGCTGAAGCCGTCGCACGAGCGCAGGCTGGCGCAGACGCTGGTCGAGACGCTGCGGGTGCGGCCGCGTTCGGTGGAGCCGGAGCTGCGCACGCTGTCCGGCGGCAACCAGCAGAAGGTGGCGCTGGCACGCTGGCTGACCCACCTGCCGCGGGTGCTGATCCTGTCGGAGCCGACCCGCGGCATGGACGTGGGCGCGAAGGACGACGTGGTGCACATCGTCAAGGGGCTGAAGGAGCGCGGCATCGCGGTCATCGTGGTCTCGACCGAACCGGAGACGGTGCTGTCGCTGGCCGACCGCATCCTGGTCATGCGCCGCGGCCTGATCACCCACGAATTCGCCAACATCACCGTCAGCAAGGACCGGCTTCTCGCCGCCGCTTAGGGAACCCACGATGTCGGATCAATCAGCCGAGTTGCGACCCGGCGCGGCAAAGCCCGGATTCAAGCAGTGGCTGGCCCGGCGCATGACCAACATCGCGCCGTTCGTCACGCTGCTGTTCCTCGTCATCATCTTCGCGGTGATGAGCGAATCGTTCATGACGGTCAGCAATCTGTTCAACGTGCTGCGGCAGATCTCGGTCACCGCCATCATCGCCACCGGCCTGACCTTCGTCATCCTGACCGCCGAGATCGACCTGTCGATTGCGGCCGTGGCCAACGCGGTCGGCATCGTGCTGGCGTTCTTCACCGCACAGGAATCCTATGTCGCCATCGCCAACGTGCCGCTGCCCGGCTTTGCCGCGATCATCATCGCGCTGTGCGCGGCGCTGGGCCTCGGCATCATCAACGCCATCGGCCTGACCGTGATCGGCATCCCGTCGTTCATCATGACGCTGGCGATGATGCAGATCGGCGCCGGCATCAGCGCCATGCTGGTGCGCGGGCAGATCGCCTATGCCGTGCCGGACGTGATCAAGGAGCTGGGAAGCGGCACCCTGTTGCAGATCGGCTCGCAGAGCTTGCCCTGGATCGTCGTGCTGGCGGCACTGTTCCTGCTGGTCGGCCACCTGGTGCTGACCTACACCCGGTTCGGCCGCTATGTGTACATGGTCGGCGGAAACCGCGAGGCTGCGGAATATTCCGGCGTCAACGTCAAGCTGATCCTGGCCTCGGTGATGATCATCGGCGCGATGTGCGCCGGCGTGGGCGGGATGGTCGGCGTCGCCTATTTCGGCAGCGCCCAGCAGAACGAGTTCGACGACTACCTGCTCGACGCCATCGCCGCTGTGGTGGTCGGCGGCACCAGCCTGTTCGGCGGCCGCGGCGGCATACCGAATACCATCGTCGGCCTGTTCGTTCTCGGCGTGCTCAACAACGGGCTGGACCACATCGACATCGACAGCTTCCTGAAGGTGCTGATCCGCGGCCTGATCCTGCTGATGGCGCTGATCATCAACGTCTATGCACAGAAGCTGAGGATGGCCCGGGGCTGAGGCCCAGCCCCGCCGCCGCTACAGCGCCCGGTCGAGCGCCAGCAGCGCGTCCATCAGCACCTGTGTGCCCGCCACGGCGTGATCGGGTTCGATATCCTCGACCTCGGCATGGCTGATGCCGTCCGCGCACGGGATGAAGATCATGCCCGCGGGACCGAGCCGGGCCGCGAACTGCGCATCGTGGAAGGCGCCCGACGTCAGCTGGAACGGCGGCGAGACATAGCGTTCTGCCGCGTCGGCACAGGCCGCGATCACACGGCTGTCGAACCGTGTCGGCGGGTTGTCCATCAGCCGGTCGATGGTCACGCCACAGGGCGCGGCTGCGGCTTGGATTGCCGCCTGCAGCCGGGCGTCCAGCGCATCCAGCGCGGCGGCGTCCGGGTGGCGCAGGTCGATGGTGAATCGCGCGGCGGCCGGGATGGTGTTGATCGAGCCGGGCATGAAGGCGATGCGGCCGATGGTGAAACGCACCCGTGCGTCGCCGTCGGCATGGACCGCTGCGCGCGCGGCCGCCGCCGCGCGGATCGCCGCGTCGCCGGCATCGCGCCGCAGCGCCTCGGGCGTGGTGCCGGCATGGCCCGCCCGCCCTGCGACGTCGACCTGCAGCCAGCGCGCGCCCTGGATGCCGTCGACCACGCCGACGGGATAGCCAAGCGATTCGAGCACCGGCCCCTGCTCGATGTGCAGCTCGACATAGGCCGCGAACGGCAGACCGAGCTGCCGGTGGTGCAGCGGGCCGAGGGCCGCCTGCGCCTCGGCGAGCGCGGCTGCGACGGTCGTGCCGGCCGCATCGGTCGCACCGAGCATGGCGGCAAGGTCGGCGGCGCCGGCATAGACGCTGGAACCCATGGTGCCCGGCGCGAAGCGGCTGCCTTCCTCGTTGGTCCACACCACCGCTTCGATCGGGTGGCGATGGTCGACGTCGCCGTCCGCCAGCGCCTCCAGCACCTCCAGCGCCGCCATCACGCCGAGCGTCCCGTCGAAGCGCCCGCCCTTCGGCTGGCTGTCGAGGTGGCTGCCGGCGGCCAGCGGCGGCAGCCGGACATCGGTGCCGTCGCGGCGGACGAACAGGTTGCCGATCGCATCGATGGCGCAGCCGAATCCGCGCTCGCGCGCAACCTCCAGCACATAGCTGCGGGCGGCCACCTCGTCGGCGCTGAGCGCCTGGCGGTCGAGTCCGCCGGCGCCGGTGGCGCCGAACCGTGCGATCTCGGCGAGCCGGCGCAGCAGCCGGCTTTGGTCGAGCTGCGGCAGCACGGTCATCGGCCGGCCGCCGTCGCGAAGGCGCGCACCCGTTCGCGGTCGACCGGGTTCCACCAGACCCCGTCCCGCTTCAGCGCGCTGGCGACGATGACCCCGTCGACGACACCGAGCAAGGCGGCGACGTTGTCCGGCGTCGCCCCGCTGCCGACCAGGGTCGGCAGGTGGCTGGCGGCCGCGATGGTACGGACATAGTCCAGGTCGGCGCTGTGGCCGGTGCGCTGGCCGGTGGCGATCACCGCGTCGGCGTCGAAGAAGGCGACGTCGCGGACCAGCTCCTCGACCGGGCGGTCGGCGACGATGGCATGGGCGCCGTGCTTGACGTGGGCGTCGGCGAAGATGCGCACGTCGCCGGCGCCGAGCATGCGGCGATAGCGCATCGCCCGTGCCGCGGCGCCCTCGATCAGCCCCTCGTTGGCGACATAGGCGTTGGCCCACTGGTTCACCCGCACGAAGCGGGCGCCGCCGGCGACCGCGGTCGCCAGGGCCGGCACCGCGGCGTTGGCCAGCACGTTGATGCCGATCGGGCAGCCGAACGCCTGCACCAGCCGGTCGGTGACCACCGCCATGCAGGCCGCCGTTTCCGGCCCGATGTCGTCGGGCTTGGCGAACGGCCCGTCGCCGTGATTCTCCACGATCAGCCCGTCCAGCCCGCCGCCGAGGTAGGCGTCGGCGTCGCGCGTCGCCCGCTCCAGGATCGCCGCCATGCCGCCGCCGGCATGGCGCGGCGCCCCCGGCAGCGCGAGCAGATGAACCACCCCGATCAACGCGCCGCGGCGGCCGAACAGGTCGACGACCGCGTTGCCCCTCTGGTCGCCCACCGGCAAGGACGTGTTCACCCGGTTCTCCCCCCTCAGGCCGCGCTGGCGTCGCCGGCGATCAGCCGCAACACCTCGCCGGCCGGCGGCAGGCCATCGAGCGCACCCGGCCGCTCCACCGCCCGCGCCGCGACCGCGATGGCGCCGGGCAGGGCCTCGCCCAGACTGCGACCCGCCGCCCACAGCGCCAGCAGCGTGCCGAACAGGGCGTCGCCGGCCCCGCTGGTATCGACCGCGGCGACACGGGGCGCCGGCCACTGGCGGATCGGCTGACCGGGTTCGGCCAGCGCCGCCCCGTCGGCGCCCAATGTTACCACCACGCTGCCGCCGGCGCGGCCGCGCAGCCAGGCCAGCGCGGCGAACGGATCGCCGAGGCCGCTTGCCGCCGCCGCTTCCTCGCGGTTCAGCACGACCAGGTCGACCAGCGCGAGGTCTGGATGGCGGCCATCTCGCACCGGCGACGGATTCAGCGCCGTGCGGGCGCCGTTGGCCCGCGCCAGCCGAAAGGCGTTCTCGGTCGCCACCGGCGCCAGGTTGCCCTGACCGGCCACGACGTCGCCGGCGGCGATGGCGCCGCGGAACTGCGGGTCGTCCGCCGGCCGGAAGGCAAAGGCCTGGTCGGCCGCGCTGACGATCCGGTTCTCGCCGTCCGGACCGATCCAGATGGCCGAGATGTCGGAGGGGCCGGGCCGGTAGGCCAGGCCCTGCTGGCCGATGCCCTCGCCGACCAGGTGTGCCTGGATCGCCTCCGCCTCGCCGTCGTCGCCGACAGCGGCCCACAGAACCACCCGCGCACCGGCCCGCGCCGCGGCAGTCGCCTGGTTCAGGCCCTTGCCGCCGGGCCGGCGCCGCCAGCGCCGGGCCAGCACGGTGGCGCCGGCCGGCACGTCGCCGGCCAGCCAGAACGACAGGTCGACGCAGGCGTTGCCGACGACGTGGATCGTCATGCGGCCCTCAGGCGCCGCACAGCCAGCCCAGCGCCTGGCCCCACAGCCGGGCGAAGTGCTTCCACTTCAGCACGTCTGCCGGCAGCCAGTGCGGGCCGATGTCGCTGGTCCAGACCAGCGAGCGGCCCTTGCCGTGGCTGCGCACCGCCATGATCGGCAGGTTGCGATAGGTGGCGCTGGCCTGCGCCAGCACGGTCGCGTCCGGTTTCGCCTCGACCTCGTTGAAGCCCAGGATCTCCGGCCATTCGCCACTGACGCCGGCGAGGATCGGATGGTCGCCGACCGCTTCCGGCCGCATGCCCTCCGGCGCCTCGACGCGGTCGTCGAAGGGATGGATCGTGACCGGCAGCGCGGCCTCGACCGGCGTGCCGCGGAAGCGCGCGGCGCCGTTGATGCCCTGGAAGCTGAGATAGCCGCCGATCATCGCCAGCCCGCCGCCCTGCGCCACATAGCGCTCCAGCGCGAACAGCCGGTTCGGCGTCTTCTGGCTGCGGATCCAGGTGTCGGGGTGCAGCAGCAGGGTGTTGGCGCCGATGTCCGACAGGATGATCGCGTCATAGGCCTTCAGCCCCTTCACGGTCGCCGGGAAGTCGGTCTGCGCCTCATGGCAGGGCATATAGGTGAACTCGACCGGCAGCTTCTTCAGCGCGTCGAGGAAGCCGTCGGCGCCGCGGTGGAAGGTGACGGTCGGGAACTGGTCGAAACCCTTGATGTGGGTCGCCGTGGTCACCCAGCTCTCGCCGGCCAGCAGGATCTTCTTCTTCGCGGCCATCGCGGTCCTCCCTTTTCAATCGGCGTCGGGGTCGGCGGAAAACACCCGGCGCGGGTTGCCGGTGAGCAGGGCGTCGATCGCCTGCCGGTCGACGCCATGGCGCCGCAGCCGCGGCACGAAGTGGCGCAGGATGTAGCCATAGCCGAAGCCGCCATGGCGGGTGAGCATCATCTTCAGGAACACGTCCTGCGAGATCAGCAGCCGGCGCAGATAGCCATCGTCGATCAGCGCCCGGATGGCGCGGGCGTTGTCCTCGTCGCTGGGGCACTGGGCGTCCTGGTCGGCATAGTAGTAGTCCATGCCGATCATGTCGTATTCCAGCCATGCGCCGCGGTCGGCCAGGCTCTTCTGGTAGGCCGGGTCGGCGCAACTCGGGTTCATGTGGCAGAGGATGGTATGGTCGAGGTCGGCGCCGACCGCCTCCACCACGTCGAGGACACGGTGGGCCAGCCGCTCCCACCCCGGCAGGTGGATCGACAGCGGCACGCCGCTGCGCCGGGCCGCCTGGGCGGCGCCGCGCAGCGACTTCTCCTCGGCAGCGGTGAAATCCTTGCTGACGCCAATCTCGCCGATCAGGCCGGCCGGCACCTCCGGCAGGTCCGGGCCGGCGCCGACGTCGGCCACGATCTGGTCGGCGATGTCGTCCTCGCTCATCGCCGCGAAATAGTCGGGGTGCGACCGCTCCAGGTAGAAGCCGGCGCCCATCACGATGTTCAGCCCGGTGCGCCGGCTGATCCGCTGCAGCGTCGGACCGTCGCGGCCGATGCCGCGGTTGGTCGGATCGATCACCGTCGCGCCGCCCTGATCGGCAAAGGCCATCAGCTCCTCGATCGCGGCGTCGACGTCGGACAACACGCAGTTGTCGCGGTTGAGAAACGGATTCATCCGCAACTCGCCGAGGAATTCGACCGAAACCGGGCGCTCGGCCAGCGCGAGGTGGCCGGCGCAGCAGGGCCGGCGCCACGACGTGGCCGCGTCGAGCAGGATGTGTTCGTGCACAAGCGTGACGCCCATGCGCGCCACCGGCAACGGGCCGAGCACGGTCATCACGTGGCCGGAGCCGACGCCGACCTTGCCGTCCGGGTCCACCATGGTCATCGCCGCCTCCCTCGGCCCGAGAATAGCCGGAAGTTGAGCCAGATCGCGATCAGGATGATGGCGCCGGTGACGATCGGGGTGAGAAACGGCGACAGGTGCGACAGGATCAGCCCGTTGCCGATCACCGCGACGGTCAGCGCGCCCAGGATGGTGCCGACGATGGTGCCGCGGCCGCCGAACAGGCTGGTCGAGCCCAGCACGACCGCGGCGATCACCTCCAGCTCGAAGCCGAGCCCGGCGTTGGACGAGCCGCTGCCCAGCCGCGCGGTCAGCAGCAGCCCGGCCAGCGCGGCGGCGATGCCGGCAAGAACATAGCAGGCCAGCGTGACCCGGCGGATGTCGACGCCGGCCCGGCGCACCGCCTCGGCATTGGCGCCGATCCCGGTGACATAGCGGCCGAACCGGGTCTGATTGAACACCAGCGCGGCGACGGCGAGCACCGCGATGGCGATCAACGCCGGCATCGGCACGCCCTGGAACCAGCCGCGGCCGAGAAAGACGAAACCGCTCTCGGAGTCGACCGGCACCGAGTAGCCGCCGGTCATCAGCAGCGCGACACCGCGGAACACGCTGAGCCCGGCGAGCGTGACGATGAACGCCGGTATGCCTTCGTAGGCGATGAAGAAACCCTGCAGCGCGCCGAGCAGGCCGCCCAGCGCCAGCATGCCTACGAAGACGACCGGCCAGTCCAGCCCCTGCTCGAACCACGCCTCCTCGCCGGACTGCATCAGCAGCGCCGTCATCGAGCCGATCAGCGCCACGATCGAGCCGACCGACAGGTCGATGCCGGCGGTGGTGATGACGAAGGTCATCGCCGCGGCGACGATCAGCAGCGGCGCGCTCTGGCGCAGGATGTTCAGCAGGTTGTTTTCGCTGAGGAAGCCGTCGGTGCCGACGGCGAAATACACGCAGACCACCAGGAAGAAGCCGGCGATCGACGCCACGCCGCCGTTGGCCGCCAGGCGGTCGCGCAGGGTCATCGCGCCATGCCCGCGGAGCGCGCGGTGAACTTGCGGCCGACGATCAGGCTGACCACTTCCTCGATGTTCGTTTCCGCCACCTGGCGCTCGGCGACGTTGCGTCCCTCGTACATGACCATCAGCCGGTCGCAGACCAGGAACAGGTCCTGCAGCCGGTGGGTGATCAGGATGACGCTGACGCCCTTGGCGCTGACCCGACGGATCAGGTCGAGCACAGCCTCGACCTCGGCCACCGCGAGGGCCGCCGTCGGCTCGTCCATGATCAGCACCGCCGGCTCGAACGAGGCAGCGCGGCCGATGGCGATGCTCTGCCGCTGGCCGCCGCTGAGGTTCTCGACCAGCAGCCGCGTGTCGGGGATCGAGATGCCGAGCCCCTCGAGCATGCGCCGGGCGTCCTGGTGCATGCGCCGCTTGTCGAGCAGGCCGAGCGCGTTGCGCGGCTCGCGGCCGAGGAACAGGTTGCCGGCGACATCAACGGTGTCGCACAGCGACAGGTCCTGGTAGACCATCTCCACCCGCTGGCGGCGGGCGTCGGCGGGCGAGGCGAAGCGGACCTGGCGGCCGTCGATCTCGATGGTGCCGGCGTCGGGGATCACCGCGCCGGACAGCACCTTGCTCAGCGTCGACTTGCCGGCGCCGTTGTCGCCGACCAGGCCCAGCACCTCGCCCGCGCGCAATTCCAGGTCGACCCGGTCCAGCGACTGGATCGCGCCATAGCGCTTGCTGATGCCGGTCATGCGGACGCGGACGGTGTCGTCGCTCATCGGGCCTGAACGAAGCGCCGTGCCCGGGCCTTGCCGGGCACGGCGATGGCGGGAAGACGCGGGCCGGGGCCGCGCGCTATTCGAACATGCCGCGGAACTGGTCCACGTTGTCCTTGGTGACGATGTCGATCGGGATGAACACGATCGGCTCGACCGTGCCGCCGCCGATCAGGGTCATCGCGGCCTCGACCGCCGCTTCGCCCTCGCCATAGGGGCTCTGCTGCACGACGGCGGCCACCCAGCCCTCGTCGATGCCCTTCACCGCCTGGGCGGTCAGGTCCCAGCCGAAGACCTTGACCTGGTCGGTCATGCCCTGGCTCTCCACCGCCGCGATCGCCCCGATCAGCGCCGGCTCGCCGGTCGCGTAGATCGCGTTCATCGCGGGGTTGGCGGTCATCAGGTTCTCCGCGGCGGTCAGCGCAACGTCCTGCTTGTTCTGGCCGTCGACCGTGTCGAGGAAGGTGATGTCGGCGCCGGAGGCCTCGACCACCTCGACGAATCCGTCGAGCCGCTGGTTCTGGATGAACGAGTTGAGCGCACCGACGATGCCGACGGTGGCCGAGCCGCCCATGTTCGCGGCGACGTAGTCGACGAAGTGCTGGCCGATATCGCGGCCGGCCTGCATGTTGTCGACGCCGATGAAGCTGTCGTTGTCGCCTTCGGGGATCTGCGCGTCGATGGCGATGACCGGGATGCCGGCCTCCTTGGCCTGGGTGATCGCCGGCTTCACGCCGTTGACGTCGATCGCCACGATGATGATCGCGTCGACTCCCTGGCTGATATAGGTCTCCATCGCGTCGTTCTGGGCCGACGGCTCGTTGTTGGCGTTGAAGATGACCAGCTCGACGCCGGCCGCCTCGGCCGCCTTGGTGGCGCCGTCATTGATCTGGTTGAAGAACAGCGCCTGCTGGTTGATCGTCACCAGCGCAATCGTCTCGGCCGACGCCTGGGCGGCCAGACCGCCGCTCAGCGCGGTCGCGGCCAGCGCGGCGGCGGCCAGTGTCCGGAACTTCATCTCGTCTCTCCCTCTCAACTGGGTCCCCCTCGACCCGCAGGTCGGCACGCCCGGCCCCGCGGCGGCATATTCTTCAAGCGGACGGGATTATTCGTCAAGTGACTTGAATGCACATGGCCGCGGTCCGCGCCGCGTTCAGAAGGTGGGCGGCGTGTTGACCCAGAAGATGCTTGCCGGCGCGTCCCAGGGGTTGCGATAGGCGTGCGGCAGGGTGGAGCGGAACACGAACGCGTCGCCGGCGCTGAGCCGGTAGACCTGGCCGTCGACCTCCAGCTCGACCCGCCCGTCGATGACGTAGCCGACCTCCTCGCCGTCGTGGCTGATCGGTGCGTCGCTGCGCCCGCCGGCAGCGATATGGTGGATGTTGCATTGGACGAGGTGGCTGGGATCGTAAGGCACGACCCGTTCCAGCGAGATGCCTTCGCCCTGGCGCAGCGGGTCGAGCGCGATGATCGGCCGCTCGCCGGCGCGGAACACGATGCCGGAGCCGGCGGCGTCCTCGTCGAACATCCAGCCGATGTTGAAGCCCAGTTCGTGCGCCAGCCGATGCAGCATCGGCAGCGACGGCGTGGCCTTGCCGTTCTCGTATTTCGACAGCAGGCTTTCCGAGCAGCCGACCATGTCGGCAAGCGCCTTCATCTTCAGCCCGCGCAGCCGGCGCGCCAGCCGCAGCCGGCCGCCGATCTTGCCGATCATCTGCCTTTCGCTGTCCATCGCCACCGTTCGACGGCCCTTCGAGACCGCCAAGCAATGCGGGAAAGTTGAAGGCCGTGCAAGTGGCTTTCAAGCGCAGCCGGCGGCCGCGCACTCAGAAGGCGGGCAGGCCCGGCAGCTCCAGACCGCCGCGGGTATAGACCTGGCGCACGAAGCACTGCGGCGTCAGATCGACGATCAGATAGCCCGGCCCCTCCGCCACCCGCGCCCAGACGGTGTAGCCGACGATGCGGCTGTCGCCGTCGACGTCGCGGCCGATCTGGTCGTCGTACCACAGCTTGGCGATCCGGTCGGGGCCGACGCCGACCCGGTCCAGCGCGGCGGCGACGGCGGTGTTGCATTCGTGCGCCGTTTCGAACGGGAATGCGGCCGCCCGCTCGCCCGTCGCCCGGCCCTGCCCGCCGACGCAGCCGGCCAGCGCGACCGCGCCGGCCGCCAGCATCACCGCCCGGGTGGCACCGCGCCGTCCCGTTCCCCCATCCTGCCGTCCCATCGCATCGCTCCTTCGGGCCCAGGCCGCGCACACGCCGGCCTTGTCTGCGCAGTGATATTTGTCGCGGCCGCCGGCCGTGCAACTCCGCCCGGCGCGGCCGAGACGGGCGACGGACTTGCCGCTTGCGCCATATCGCGCGACGATGCGGCGGCGTCCGCCGCTGTCGCCGGACAGGGCGGACGATCGGGTGCGGCGACGGGCCGCGCGCAACGAAGAACGGGAGTCACACGTCATGCATCACGGCAAACCCGCCATCGCCCTCGCCGCCGCCGGCGCCCTGCTCGCGGCCTGCCAATCGGACCTGTCCGGCCGCACCGCCGCCAACAACGCCGCGGTGACCGCCGGCTACCCGTTCTCCGCCGGCAACCGCTGCGACGGCGAGGTGTCCCGCCAGCTGCAGACGGCGGGCGTGCAGCCGGCCAGCGTGGAGAGCATTTCCTACCTGGCGCAGCAGCAGGTGATCCGCAACGAACTTCAGGAAGTGGGCTTCGACGCCAACGTGCGCATGGTGGGTCAGCCCGGCCTGCTGGTGGTCGACCTGACCGAGGAATGCTTCACGCGGCAGGTCTATACGCGCGACGGCTTGAGCCTGCCCGGCATCTCGTCCTTCTGAGTCGCCACCGGCGCCCGCCCGGCCGGGCTCCCGGGGGCGCCACGCCCCCGGGCGTTTCGTCGCGGACGATGCCGTTGCGCCCGGCAAGTATTCGCGCGAACATCCGAAACATTGATCCGCATCGGCACAGAGGACGCGTGACTCGATGAGCGCCGTGGATACCGCCCCTGCCGCCGCGACCCCGCGGCTGCGCAAGATCGACATGGACAAGCCGTGGTCGTGGCTGGCCCAGGGCTGGCGCGACCTGTGGGCCGCGCCGAGCGTCGGCCTCGCCTATGGCCTGTTCTTCGCCGTGATCGGCGCGGCGCTGACCTGGGTCGTGCTCGACCGCGAGGTCTACTACCTGACCTTCCCGCTGATGGCCGGCTTCCTGCTGGTCGGGCCGATCGCCGCTGCCGGCCTCTACGAGGTCAGCCGTCGGCGACTGTTGGGACAGAGCACCACGCTGGGCACCGCGCTGCGTGCGGTCGGGCGCAACCCGGTGCAGATCGGCCTGATGGGCGTGGTGCTGCTGCTGGTCAACATCGCCTGGGTGCGTTTCGCCGCGCTGCTGTTCATGATGTTCTTCAGCGACGAGCCGCCGCCGGTCAACCCGATCGGATTCCTGGAGATGGTGGTGTCGATCGAATCGCTGCCGTTCCTGATCGTCGGCTGCGGCATCGGCGCGGTGTTCGCGGCGATCGTGTTCGGTCTCAGCGTGATCGCGATCCCGCTGCTGGTCGACCGGCCCGAGGCCACGGTGTTCACCGCGGTCACCACCAGCTGGATGGTGGCGTGGCGCAACAAGGGCACCATGGCGCTGTGGGCCTGGCTGATCGTGCTGTTCATCGGCGTCGGCCTGGCCACGGCATTCGTCGGCCTGATCGTCACCCTGCCCCTGATCGGCCATGCCACCTGGGCCGCCTACAAAGACAGCGTCGAATGGAGCGACAGCGAATGAGCGACGATACCCAGCGCCTCGAGAACGCCGGCATCGGCCCGTGGATCCTGGGCTTCCTGATGGGCGTGCTCGGCCTGTTCGGGCTGATCATGGCCAGCGGCGCGCATGACGACGGCATCTACGTCATCGGCCTGATCCTTTTCCTGATCAACGCCGTCTCGATCTTCGTGCTGATCGCCCGTTTCGTCGGCCGGCACCGGCCGCAGCACTGAACCGCCCGACCGGCGCGGCCGTGCCGGTGCGACAATTTCCCTCCAAATCGGTCAGCAGAACTGCGCTATCAACAGCCGACATGACGCCAGGGTGCCTGCGATGACTGTGGCGTCGGCACCGTTTGTTTCGACGCGCTACCGATTTTCTGTTCGGGGCCGAAGTTTCGAGTCGAACCCAGTCGCGAATACATGCGTACGCCGCCGCTACGCCAGCATGGGAACCGCTGAATGACCGATGCCGCAGCAGCCCCGCGCGATCCCGCCCACGCCGAGAACAGCGCCGCCCCGGTCTACGAGATGGACGCGGTGCGGATGTTCACCATCGCGGCCGTGTTCTGGGGCGTCGCCGCGTTCCTCGCCGGCGTGTTCATCGCGCTCCAGCTCGCCTTTCCGATCCTGAACCTGGATCTGGAGTACACCACCTTCGGCCGGCTGCGGCCGCTGCACACCTCGGCGGCCATCTTCGCCTTCGGCGGCAGCGTCCTGTTCGCCACCTCGCTCTACGTGGTGCAGCGCACCTGCCGCGCCCGGCTGTTCGGCGGCTGGGCGGCCGGCATGTTCCTGTTCTGGGGCTACCAGATCTTCATCGTGATGGCCGCGGTCGGCTACATCATGGGCGTGACCCAGGGCAAGGAATATGCCGAGCCGGAGTGGTACGCGGACCTGTGGCTGACGATCGTCTGGGTGGTCTATCTGGTCGTGTTCGTCGGCACGATCATGAAGCGCCGCGAGCCCCACATCTACGTCGCCAACTGGTTCTACCTGGCCTTCATCGTCACCATCGCCATGCTGCACCTGGGCAACAATCTGGTGGTGCCGGTCAGCATCTTCGGCGCCAAGAGCTACACGCTGTTCGCCGGCGTGCAGGACGCGCTGACCCAGTGGTGGTACGGCCACAACGCGGTCGGCTTCTTCCTCACCGCCGGCTTCCTGGCCATCATGTACTACTTCGTGCCGAAGCGGGCAGAGCGGCCGATCTATTCCTACCGGCTGTCGATCATCCACTTCTGGGCGCTGATCTTCCTGTACATCTGGGCCGGCCCGCATCACCTGCACTACACCGCCCTGCCCGACTGGGCGCAGACGCTGGGCGCCGCCTTCTCGATCATGCTGTGGATGCCGTCCTGGGGCGGGATGATCAACGGCCTGATGACGCTGTCGGGCGCGTGGGACAAGCTCCGGACCGATCCGGTGCTGCGCATCCTGGTGGTCTCGGTCGCCTTCTACGGCATGAGCACCTTCGAGGGCCCGCTGATGTCGGTGCGCCAGGTCAACGCGCTCAGCCACTACACCGACTGGACCATCGGCCACGTGCATTCCGGCGCGCTCGGCTGGGTCGCCTTCGTCTCGTTCGGCGCGATCTACTACCTGGTGCCGCGGCTGTGGGGCCGGCGCGAGCTCTATTCGCTGAAGCTGGTCAGCCTGCACTTCTGGATCGCGACCATCGGCATCGTGCTCTACATCACCGCGATGTGGGTCTCGGGCATCATGCAGGGCCTGATGTGGCGGTCGTACGACAGCCTCGGCTTCCTGCAATACGCCTTCGTCGAGACGGTCGACGCGATGCACCCGTTCTACCTGATCCGCGCGCTGGGCGGGCTGCTGTTCCTCACCGGCGCCCTGGTCATGGTCTACAACATCTACCGTACGATCCGCGGCGACGTGCGCGAGGAGGCCGGGCACCCGGCCCTCGTCCGGCCCGCGGGTCTGGCGCCGGCGGAGTAAGGGCGATGGCTTTGGGACTTCACCAACGCGCCGAGAAGAACGTCATCCTGCTGATCGTGCTGGTGCTGATCACGGTGGCGATCGGCGGCATCGTCGAGATCGTGCCGCTGCACACCATCAAGTCGACCATCGAGCCGGTCGACGGCGTGCGGCAATACTCGCCGCTGGAGCAGCTCGGCCGGAACATCTATGTCCGCGAGGGCTGCTACAACTGCCACAGCCAGATGGTGCGGCCGTTCCGCGACGAGGTCGAGCGCTACGGCCACTACAGCCTGGCGGCGGAGAGCATGTTCGACCACCCGTTCCAGTGGGGGTCGAAGCGCACGGGGCCGGACCTCGCCCGCGTCGGCGGCAAGTATTCCAACGACTGGCACGTGCTGCACCTGGCCGATCCGCGCGCCGTGGTGCCGCAGTCGATCATGCCGCCCTATGCGTTCCTGCTCGACGAGGATCTGGACTACGCCGACGTCGCCGACCACCTCGCCGCGCTCAGCGCGGTCGGCGTGCCCTACGACGAGGAGATGCTGGCGCAGGCCGTGGCCGACGTGGTCGCACAGGCCACGCCGCAATCCGACACCAGCGGCCTGTTGGCGCGCTATCCGCGCGCTGCGGTCGGCGACTTCGACGGCGACCCGAACCGGATCACCGCCATGGATGCGCTGGTCGCCTATCTGCAGGTGCTGGGCCGCATGGTCGACTTCAGCAACTACACCACTGAGGACCTGATCCAGTGACGGTCCGGACACGGGGCGAAGAGGCCGCATGATTCAGGAGATCGCCGAGCTGTTCCGGTCGCTGTGGGTGGTGTGGCTGGGACTGCTGTTCATCGGGATCGTGGCGTGGGCGCTGTGGCCGAGCAACAAGGCCCGGTTCGAGCACGCCTCGCGAATCCCCCTCGACGACGACGAACCCCAGCGCGGCGAGACGGCGGGCACCCGCCGCCGCGGCGCAGGCACCCATGCCGGAGGCAAGGCCTGATGTCGACCAAAGCCGAACAGGACGCCGCGATCGCCAAGCAGACGACCGGCCATGAGTGGGACGGCATCCGCGAGTACGACACGCCGCTGCCGAAATGGTGGGTCTACGTGTTCTACGTGACCATCGTGGTCGCCATCGCGATGTTCGTGCTGTACCCGTCGGTACCGGGCATCAGCGGCTACTACGAGGGCGTGCTCGGCCGGCAGGAGCGGTCCGTCCTCGACGAGACCCTGGCCCGCGCGGCGGAACGGCAGGCCGGAAATCTGAGCGCCATCGCCGCGTCGACGCCGACCGAGATCAACGCCGACCCGCAGCTGCGCGAATTCGCCATGGTGGGCGGCCGCACCGCCTTCGCCGACAACTGCGCGCCGTGCCACGGGCTGGGCGGCGGCGGCCAGCAGGGCGGCTATCCCGTCCTGGTCGACGACGACTGGCTGTGGGGCGGCACGATGGCGGACATCGAGCACACCATCCGCGTCGGCATCCGCGGCACCGATGCGCAGACGCGGACGTCGGTGATGCCTGCATTCGGCCAGCTCGGCATGCTCGACGGCGCCCAGATCGGCGACGTCGCCGACTATGTGCTCAGCCTGTCCGGCCAAGCCCACGACACCGCGGCGGCGGAACGCGGCGCCGGCATCTTCGCGGAGCAGTGTGCCGCCTGCCACGGGGCGGACGGCGCCGGCATGCAGTCGGTCGGTGCGCCGTCGCTGCGCGACCAGATCTGGCTGTACGGCAGCGATCGTGCGTCGATCATGGCCCAGATCGACAATCCCCGCCTGGGCGTGATGCCGACCTGGCAGGGACGCCTGGACGACGCCACGATCAAGATGCTGACCGTCTACGTGCACAACAGCGGCGGCGGGCAGTGAGAGCCAGCCGCGGCGGCGGCCAATAAGCCCGCTCCCCGAAGCGAGCGGCATTCCCAGTTGACCTGAACCGGCGGGTGCGGCGTTTCGCACCCGCGCCGTGCCGTTGGAAGCGAGCATGACCGAGGCGACGGACAAGCACGACGAGATCCTGTCGCGCGCCGAACAGAAGAAGACCCCGCTGTATGCGGACCGGGTCAAGGTCTTCCCGAAGGCCGTATCGGGCCGCTGGCGCCAGATCAAGTGGGCGGCGCTGATCCTGCTGCTGACGGTCTATTACGTGACGCCCTGGCTGCGCTGGGACCGCGGGCCGGGCGTGCCGGACCAGGCGGTGCTGATCGATCTCGGCAACCGGCGGGCGTACTACTTCTTCATCGAGATCTGGCCGCAGGAGGTCTACTACCTGACCGGCATCCTGATCCTGGCGGCGGTCGGGCTGTTCCTGGCGACCAGCCTGTTCGGGCGGATCTGGTGCGGCTATGCCTGCCCGCAGACGGCGTGGACCGACCTGTTCATGTGGGTGGAGCGCTTGGTCGAGGGCGACCGCAGCGCCCGCATCCGACTCGACAAGTCGCCGATGAGCGGCGCCAAGCTGGTCAAGCGCGCGGTCAAGCACGGCATCTGGCTGCTGATCGCGCTGCTGACCGGCGGCGCCTGGATGATGTACTTCCAGGACGCGCCCACTTTCGTCGCCGAGTTCTTCACCGGCCAGTCCAGCTTCACCGTCTATTTCTTCGTCGGGCTGTTCACCGCCACCACCTATCTGCTCGCCGGCTGGGCGCGCGAGCAGGTGTGCACCTACATGTGCCCGTGGCCGCGCATCCAGTCGGCGCTGCTGGACGAGGAAAGCCTGGTCGTCACCTATCGCGACTGGCGCGGCGAACCGCGCGGGCCGCACAAGAAGGGCCAGAGCTGGGACGGCCGCGGCGACTGCATCGACTGCAAGCAGTGCGTGGCGGCATGCCCGATGGGCATCGACATCCGCGACGGCATCCAGCTGGAGTGCATCGGCTGCGGCCTGTGCATCGATGCCTGCGACGAGATCATGGACCGGGTGGAGCGCCCGCGCGGCCTGATCGCCTTCGACACCGAGAAGCGCATGCAGGCAAAGCATGCCGATCCGAGCTGCGCCGGCCCGCGTCCGCGCCCGGTCCGCCCGCGCACCATCGTTTACGTTGTGGTGCTGGCGATCGTAGCGGCTATCATGGCCGTCGGGTTGTCCGGCCGGTCGAGCGAAGACATGACCGTGCTGCACGACCGGGCGCCGCTGTTCGTGACCCTGTCCGACGGCAGCGTGCGCAACGGCTACGAGATCAAGGTGCTGAACAAGACCCATGAGCCGCGTACCTATACGCTGACCGTGACCGGGCTGGCCGACCCGCGCTTCCAGGTGGTCGGGATGGACGGCGTGATGAGCGCGCCGGTCACGTTGACCGCGCCGGCGGATTCGGTCGCGGAGTTTCAGGTCTATGTCAGCGTCGCGCCCGACAGCATCGACGGCGACACCGTGCCGGTCACCTTCGTGCTGACCGAGAGCGAGACCGGCGAGACGACGAGCATCGACGATGTCTTCCGCGGACCCTAGTCCCCACCCGGAGGGGCATTTCACGCCCGCGCCGCCGGCCGACCCGCGGCGCAGCCGGTGGATTCCCTGGGCCATCGTCGCCTTCTTCGGCGTGGTGCTGGCCGCCAACGGCGCCCTGCTCGGCTTTTCGATCGACACCTTCAACGGGCTCGCCACCGACAATGCCTACGACCGCGGCCTCGCCTACAACGACACGCTGGAGAAACTGGCGGCGCAGGAGGCGCTGGGCTGGCAGGTCACCGACCGCTATGCCGCGATCGACCCGTTGCAGGGGCGCTTGACCGTCGCGGTTCGCGAGGCCGACGGCACCGCCCTGACCGGCGCCACGGTCACCGCGACCATCGACCGTCCGCTGCAGGAAGGGTTCACCCGGACGGTGACCCTCGATCCGGTCGGCATCGGCGTCTATGCGACGGACCTGGATTTCCCGATGCCGGGCAACTGGGCGATCGGCATCGCGATCGACCACCCGCAGGGCCGCTATGTCCTGGAAAAGGGGATCGTTGTCCGATGACGACGGTCCAGGCCGAAGCGGGCTGGCAGCCCGTCGCCGGGTTCGTCCGCTCCGACGGTGCGCAGCACCGGCTGGAGCTGCTGGTCGACGGCGCGCATTGCGGCGGCTGCATCGCCAAGATCGAGCGGGCGCTGAAGGCCGAGCCGGACGTCGAGCTGGCCCGGCTGAACCTGACCACCAAGCGGCTGGCGCTGCGCTGGCACGGTCCGGTCGCCCGCGGCGACGCGCTGGCACAGAAGGTGCGCGACCTCGGCTATGCCGTGGCGCCGTTCGACAGCGCGCTGGCGGACACCCGGGCGCAGGCGGAGGAGCGGACGCTCTTGCGCGCGCTGGCCGTCGCCGGTTTCGCCGCCGGGAACGTGATGCTGTTCTCGATCGCGATCTGGGCCGGACACAGCCAGGGCATGTCGGCCGAGACGCGGGGCCTGATGCACTGGTTCTCCGCGCTGGTGGCGCTGCCCGCCGTGGCCTATGCCGCCGGCCCGTTCTACCGTTCGGCCTGGCAGGCGCTGCGGGTCGGCCGGACCAACATGGACGTGCCGATCACCCTCGCCGTCGCGCTCGCGTCGGCGATGAGTCTGTACGAGACAGCGGTCGGCGGCGAGCACGCCTATTTCGACAGCGCCGTGACGCTGCTGTTCTTCCTGCTGGTCGGCCGCTTCCTCGACCGGCGGGCGCGCCGGCGTGCCCGGTCGGCGGCGGAGATGCTGCTGGCGATGCAGGCGCGCGCCGTCACCGTGCTGGGCCCGGACGGCAGCCCGGTCAGCCTGCGCGCCGACGATATCGCGCCCGGCATGACCGCGCTGGTGGCGGCGGGCGAGCGCATCGGCGTCGACGGCGTGGTGACCGACGGGCGCAGCGACGTCGACACCAGCGCCATCACCGGCGAGAGCACGCCGACCGCCGCCGGACCCGGCATCCAGGTCTTCGCCGGCATGGTCAGCCGCACCGGCGCGCTGCGCGTGCGCGTCACCGCCGTCGGCCCCGACACGCTGCTGGGCGACATCGTCCGCTTGCTCGAGGCCGCCGAGCAGCGCAAGTCGCGCTTCGTCGCGCTGGCCGACCGTGTCGCCCGGTACTATGCGCCGGCGGTCCATACCCTGGCTCTCGTCGCCTTCCTGGCATGGTGGCTCGCGGCCGGTATCGCCTGGCAGTCCGCGCTGATGATCGCGGTTGCCGTGTTGATCGTGACCTGTCCCTGTGCGCTCGGCCTTGCGGTGCCGGCGGTCCAGGTGATCGCCAACGGCCGGCTGATGCGGCTGGGCGTGCTGGTCAAGTCCGGCACCGCGCTGGAACGGTTGGCGGCGGTCGACACCGTGGTATTCGACAAGACCGGCACGCTCACGCTCGGCGAGCCGCGGCTGATGGCGATCGAGCAGGGCGACGGCGACGCGCTTGCCTGCGCCGGCGGGCTCGCGGCCGCCAGCCGTCACCCGCTGGCCCGGGCGCTGTGGGAGGCCGCCGAGCGGCCGGCGCCGTACCGCGGCGTCGCCGAGACGCCCGGCCTGGGGCTGGCCTGGAACGGCCCGGATGGCGAGATCCGGCTCGGCAGCCGGGAATGGTGCGGGCTTGCCGACGCCCCGTCGGACAGCACCGAGATCTGGCTGGTCCGGCCGGGGCTGCCGCCGGTCCGCTTCGCCTTCGCCGACACCCCGCGCGCCGACGCAACCGAGACCGTTGCCAGGCTTCTCGCGGCCGGCAAGGACATCGCCCTGATGTCGGGCGACCGACCCGGTCCGGTCGCCGCTCTTGCCGGCGAACTCGGCATCGTGCGCTGGCAGGCCGGCATGCGGCCGGCCGACAAGGCCGCCGCCCTCGAGGCCCTGCGCGCGGACGGCCGGCGGGTGCTGATGGTCGGGGACGGGCTCAACGACGCGCCGGCGCTGGCCGCCGCCCACGTCTCGATGGCACCGGCCAGCGGCACCGCCGTCACCCAGACCGCCGCCGACCTGGTGTTCCAGGGCGCGCGGCTGGCACCGGTGCTGGCGGCGCTGGAAACCGCACATGCGGCGGGCCGGCTGGTCCGGCAGAACCTGACGCTGGCCATCGCCTACAACGCCATCGCGGTACCGATCGCGATGGCCGGGCTGGTGACGCCGCTGGTCGCCGCCGTCGCCATGTCATCGTCCTCGCTGCTGGTGGTCGGCAACGCACTGCGGCTGGGTGCGGCGCGCGGGCGCATGACATGGACCAGCTGATCTACCTGATCCCGATCGCCCTGTTCCTCGGCCTGGTCGGCCTTGGTGCCTTCCTGTGGGCAATGAAGTCCGGTCAGTTCGACGACCTGGAGGGCGCCGCATGGCGGGTGCTGTTCGACGACGACGACGACGGCGATGCCGCCGACGGCAGGCACGACCGCTCCTAGCGGACGGCGCGCGGCGGCGTCGGAAATCGGCGTATTCCGACAAGTGGTCAGAAATACATCTTGCAATTCGGCCGAAAAAGGCCATCTATCGTCGCGTACGTTTTGCAGTCGTTCTTGCGTTGCTTAAAAATCCCGGCTGCGGGAAACGAAAGTGATCCTAGACATTGTGAACGTTGCACCCGGTGGGTTGGCACGCGGTGTGTCACCGCCATTGTTCTCACATGTCAGAGGATACGAAAATGACTGACGGAACCGTGAAGTTCTTCAATTCGATCAAGGGCTTTGGCTTCATCCAGCCCGACGATGGCAGCAAGGATGCCTTCGTGCACATCTCCGCCGTCGAGCGGGCCGGGCTGAGTGGCCTGCATGAGGGCCAGAAGGTCAGCTACGAGCTCCAGACCGGCCGCAACGGCAAGACTTCTGCCGAGAACATCGTCCTGCGCGACTGATCTTGTTCGGCCCGTGCCGCGATGCGGCGCGGGCCATTTCCGCTGCCGGCCGTCGCGCGCGGACCCGCAGCGTGCGGCAGGTCTGCAGCGCCTCGATCGGAAGGGATCAGCCTGATGCAATCGGCACGATCAAAGGCCGAAGAGAAGTTCCTCCAGGTCAGCAAGCGCGACATTGAGGCACGCAAGGAGCGCCAGAAGCTCGAAAAGGCGGCACAGGAAAAGACAGAGCGGCTGCGCGCCTTGAGGCTTGCCAAGGAAGCGGCCGACAGGCAGGCCGCCGAGCAGGAGTCGGCCGCCAAGCTGGCCGCAAGCAAGACACCGGCACCACGCAAGAAGGTGCGTCCGAAGAGCGGCGACAAGCCGGGCTGAGCGACTGTCCGCGCCCGCCCCATCGGCAGAGCGCGCGTCTGCGCCGCGAAAAGAAGAATCTTCAACTCCAGGTCGTGCCAGGTGCCGACCCGAATCGGAACGGCAGATCGTGACGTCGACCAGCAACGCGCCGGCAGCGCCGGCAAGACCACGACCGCGCCTTCGCGACCTGACCGCGCCATACCAGACGCCGACCGACAGCGAGAGTATCGCCCAGATCGTCACCTCGCTTGGCGGCTACCTGGCAGTTTGCGCGGCCATGTATGCGTTGCCCGAGCCGCCCCTCTGGCTCATCCTGGCTCTTGCTTTGCTCGCCGCTGGCTTCCTCGTCCGCATCTTCATCATTCAGCATGACTGCGGCCACGAGTCGTTCTTCAGATCACGCTCTGCCAACCTGGCCGTCGGCTTCGTCTGCGGCCTGCTGACGATGACGCCGTTCCAGTCGTGGCGACGGCAGCACGCCGGCCACCACGGGATCTGGAACAACCTCGACCGCCGCCAGTCCGGCGTCGACATCTATTCCTCATGCATCACCGTGCGCGAGTACCGCAATTTCGGCCGCCGGCGGCGGTTTGCCTATCGCGCCAGCCGACATCCGATCGTCGCGAACGTGCTGCTGCCGCCACTTATCTTCCTGCTGCTCTACCGCTTTCCCTTCGACACGCCGAAGGCAAGATGGCGCGAGCGCCGCTCAGTCTACCTGACCGACGCCATCGTCGGCGCCGCCGTGGTCGTTCTCGGACTGTTGGTCGGCTTCGACAAGGTGCTGCTGGTCCAGGTGCCGATCATTGTGGCCGCGTCGATCATCGGCGTCTGGCTATTCTCCGTGCAGCATCGCTTCGAGGCGACGATCTGGCGACGTCAGCCGAACTGGACGCACGAGGATGCCGCAATGCACGGCTCGTCGCACTTGGACCTGCCGCCGGTCCTGCGCTGGTTTACCGGCAATATTGGATTTCACCACATCCACCATCTGAATCCGAAACTGCCCAATTACAGGCTGCGTGCCTGCCACGAAGCCAATCCGGAACTGCAGACCGCGCCGAGGCTGGGTCTGCGGCGCGGCCTGGGCCATTCCCGCTATGCGCTGTGGGACGAAGACCGCAGTCGCATGGTCAGTTTCGCCGAGGCCGGGCGCGCCGCCTGATCAGGCCGCCGGCACTCGCAACTTCGGCGCGCGGCACGCAGCCGGCGGACGCTTGAAGCCTCTTGATTTTGCCGGCGGAACGGCTATTTGAAGAGCGTACGTTTCGCAGTTGTTCTCGTGTTGCCTCCGGCTCCCCGTGCGCGGGCCCGTCCAGTCATCCCTGACATTGTGAGCGTTACCCCCGGCGGAAACGGCTATCGCAGGTCGGACCCGCCATCTTGCAACTGTCACAGGAACTACCCATGACGAAAGGTACCGTGAAGTTCTTCGACGCCACCAAGGGCTACGGTTTCATCGTGCCCGACGACGGCGGGAGGGACGCGTTCGTCCACATCTCGGCCGTCGAGCGCTCGGGTCTGACCACCCTGCGCGAAGGCCAGAAGGTGTCGTACGAGCTTCAGCCTGGCCGCAACGGCAAGACCGCAGCCGAGAATCTGCAGGTTCTCAGCTGAGCTGAAGGCGCTGCCCCGCACATCCGTGTGCGGGGCAGCCGCCCCCAATGCACCGGGCCGCAAGCGGCCCGGACGCTCCGCCCGGCTCAATTCGACCGGCGCGGCATGGCCGGGAACCCGCGGTTGGCGGGTCTTGAGCCGACTATCGGGCCCGCGACGGGGCCGCTTGCGTGCGCCGGGACGGCGCGACGCCATCGGCCGGCGGGTCGGCACCCCCACGACACAACAAGGGAAATTGCGCCATGATGAGCGCCGCTCGGTCGAAGGCCGAGGAGAAATTCGCCAGGATGACACGGCAGGACAGCCCCGGGGTCGACGACCGCGCGTCGGTCGAGCAGGCCGCCCGGGACAAGATCGCCAAACTACGTGCGCTGCGCCTCGCCACCGAGGCAACAGGTGCAAAGGCGCCGAAAGCGAAGCGCGGCCGTTAGGCCGGCCCTGCCTTGGGCGGATGCGGACGACCGCGGAGATAGATCGCCCAGTAGGTGAAAGCGACGCCCCCGGCGCCGCCGACGATGTTGCCCAGCGTCACATAGACCAGGTTCAGCACCGCATCGCCCACCGTGCCGGCCGCGCCGGCCAGCAGGCCGAGCGGCAGCAGCACCATGTTGGCCACCGAGTGTTCGAAGCCCAGGGCGACGAAGGCGGTGATCGGCCACAGGATGCAAACGATCTTGCCCAGCGCGCTCTGCGCCGCGAAGGTCAGCCAGATCGCCAGGCACACCAGCGCGTTGCACAGGACGCCGCGGGCGAAGGCGGCAAGCGGCGACAAGGCCAGCTTCGCCTCGGTGATCCTCGCAGCGGTCTGGCCCACCGCCCCGGCCGAAAGATCCATCGTACCTGCGGCCCAGATCATCGCGACGAAGCCCAACGAGCCGACCAGGTTGGCCGGATAGACCACCGCCCAGTTGCGCAGCAGCGCCGCGGTCGAAATCAGGCCGTCGATCCGCGCCATCACGATCAGCGCATTGCCGGTGAACAGCTCCGCCCCGCCGACCACCACCAGGATCAGGCCAAGCGAGAAGGCGATGCCGCCGAGCAGGCGCGCCGGCCCGAACAGGTCGCCGGCGCCGGTCATCACCACCAGGTAGAACATGCCGCCGAAGCCGATGAACGCGCCGGCCAGCATGCCAAGCATCGATAGCGGCAGCAGGCCGAGCTGGGCCTTGGCGATGCCGGCAGCCTCGATCAGCCGGGCGATCTCGGCCGGCTTGTAGGCGGCAAGGCCGGTCGGGTGATACTCCTCGGACATCGCGTTCCCCCCGCTGCAGGCGCGAGGCAGCGATGCAACGCCAGGACGGGGCGGTCAAGAGTGCGAATGGAAGCAGGCGGCTCAGGCAAGCTGGCGCCGCGCTCCGTCGCGCCGCGCCGCGCCGCGCCGGGTTTCCGCCGTCTCGATGCGCTCGGCCGGCAGCCGGATCGTCACGGCGGTGCCGACCGCCGGCGCGCTCTCGATCAGCAGCTCGCCGCCGTGCAGGTCGACCAGCGCGCGGGTGATCGCCAACCCCAGTCCGATGCCTTCCTTGGCGCGGGCGAAGCTGTCGCCGACCTGGGTGAACGGCAGCACGACGCGCGCCACGTCCGCCTCGGTCATGCCGATGCCGTGGTCGGCGACGCGGATGTCCAGCCCGCCCAGACCGTTCCGCGCCAGCGTCACGTCGATACGCCCGCCGTCGTGCGAGAACTTGATCGCGTTGGACAGCAGGTTGACCACCGCCTGCATGATGGCGCGCTCGTCGAGCCGGACGAACAGCGCGTCGACGCCGTCCGTCCGCGTCAGCCGCAGCCGCCGTGCCTCTGCCAACGGGCGCACCATGCGCAAGGCGGTGTCGACGATCTCGGCTGGTCGCTCGGCCCGTTCCTCGAGCTGCCAATGGCCGCCGTCGATCTTGGCGAAATCCAGGATTCGGCCGATCAGGCCGAGCAGGTGCCGCGCGCTGCCGCAGATATCGCCGGCATATTCGCGATAGCGGTCGTTGCCGAGCGGCCCGAACATCTCCTGGTCCATCACGTCGGCGAAGCCGATCACGGCGTTGAGCGGCGTGCGCAGCTCGTGGCTCATGTTGGCCAGGAAGTTGGTCTTGGCGCGCCCGGCGGCCTCGGCCTCGTCGCGCGCGCGGATCAGCTCGACGTTCTTGCTGCCCAGTTCGCTTGCCAGCGCCGCCATCCGCCGGGCCGCCCGCCGCAGCCGCAGGTTGGTCGCCACCAGGCCGCCGACATAGATCGGGCTGGCCAGCAGCAGCGCGAGCAGGGAAGCGTCGACCTGCTCGTTGAGCGACGCCGTGCGCGCGCGGATCTCGTCGCGCGCCATCGCGCCGGCCGCAACCGCCTGGCCGGACAACGTTGCCAGGTGGCCATGCAGGGCGTCGATGCGGTCGAGCAGGGCCGAGACCGGCTCGGCCGGCAAGCCATCGCCGTCGTGCGCCTCCAGCAGCCGGTCGGCCTGGTCGATCACCGCGGCCATCGACGCAATCGCGCCGTCGAATGCCGGCAGGGAACCGAGCGCGGTGCGCCGGCCGACGTTGATCAGCGCCTCCCGCCGTCCGTACAGCACATCGAACGCCGTCCGCACCCGGTCGCTGTGGGCGGCGGGGTCGCCGTAGAGCGTCTGCTGCAGCAGGATCGTGGCCCGGTCGGCCTCGATCTGGGCGCGGTGCAGGACGAAGCTGTCCTCGACGCCGAGAAACGCATCGATCTCGCGATGCAGCGATGCCTCTTTGACAAGCAGCACCAGCGGCGCGGCGAGGAAGCCGCCGTAGAGCAGCGTCAGCACCACGGTCGCCAAGGCGCGCCAGGGCTTGTCCAGAGCCATGATCGCGGTGCCTCGCGTCCTAGCGGAACTCGACCCGGTCCAGGTTCCAGATGGCGTAGGAGCGATAGGTGTCGCTCTGGAACATCGCGTCCGCGTCGAACGGGAAGACGATCCACAGCGGTCCCTTGTCGCGCACCGACATCGGCTCGCCGTTGCGCCGATAGGCGATCAGCGTGGTCTCGGCCGCGAACACCGCGAAGGGAATCACCACCTCGTAGTCGTTGATCGCATGGGTCAGCACCGCCTCGCCGCTGGCGCCGATCGCCGCGACGAAGTCGGCGCCGGTCACGCCGACGAAGCTCTGCTGGCCATCGGTCCACACCGTCGTGGTTTCCAGCCGGGTCGAGCCCATGCTCTCGATCTGATCCAGGTCGAGGCTGACCGTGCCGCCGGCCAGGCCAACGACCTCCAGGCCGCGGTCGGACTCGGCCTGCGCCGCGGCGGAAACGCCGAGCAGGACTGCGCCGAACAGGGCAAGCCTTGCGCACAACGTCATGAAAGCCTCCAATTCACGCTATCTCTCTGCGCAACAGATGCAGATATGCGTGTAAAAATTTCGCCAACTTTCGCATTCCGTAAAGACAATGTAGTTAACAGCTCAACTCTAAGCGCACACACTCCAAATCAACAACCGATATTCATTTGCAATTACGGAAAAATTTGTATCGCATTTTACGCAATTTGTGCCGATTCTTCACACCCGCGTCAGATCGCTCAAAAAACCTTGCCTTCGAACGGGTGCCAGCCTTCGCGATGCTCGACTTCGATCACCCAGAGATCTGGGTCACGGTCGACGGCACGCGCCACATAGGCATCGGCCTCCGCCTCCGGCACCAGCGCGCCCTTCAACGCCGCGAGCCAGCCCATCGTCCCGTCCAGGTCGCGCGTCTGCGACAGAATGCGGCACCCGTGCTCGAGCTGGTTGATCTTCAGGATCACGGTGCCCCGGCCGGCATCGCCGCGCCGGACCACCATCGCCGGTACGCCGGCGGCGTTGCATCGCCGCACATGGGCCATCACCCACAGTTCCGTCGGCAACCGATCGTCGTGCAACCCTGGCCCTCGTCTCGATTCTTCGCAGGTTCCAGTCGCGACGCTTGCGCCGCGCACGCCTGCACGGCAAACGCATCCCTGCACAACAAGGAGCAATGCCGTGCGCGAATGCAAGCGGCCGCCTGCGGGCGGGATCGGCGATGGCTGAGCCGCCTGCGCTCTACGTCGACGCCGACGCCTGCCCGGTCAAGGCCGAGATCCTGCGCGTGGCGGAACGCTGCGGCATCCTCGTCTACATGGTCAGCGGCCAGGGCACGAGGCCTACTCCGCACGCCAGGGTGCATCACGTGGTTGCCGGCGATGGCTTCGACGCGGCTGACGACTGGATCGCCGCGCGCGTCCAGTCCGGCGATATCGTGGTCACCGCCGACATCCTGCTGGCGAAGCGCTGCCTGGAACGCGGCGCCCGGGTTGTCGCGCCCACCGGCCGGCCGTTCACGACGGCAAATATCGGCTCCGCCATCGCCATGCGCGCCCTCAACGCCGACCTGCGCGACATGGGCGCGATCGCGGCCGGCGGGCGCACCTTCTCGAAGCAGGACCGCAGCCGCTTCCTGAACGCCCTCGATGCGGCGATCCACGCCCGGCGCTAAGCTGGTGCCGCCACCGCGGAGTCGCGACCGCGGGTCGCAACGGCGAGCGAAGGAGCGCAGCGGACGATGCCGGCAATTCTGGAAATCTGCGTCGACAGCGCCGACGGGCTCGCCGCCGCCATCGCCGGCGGCGCGGATCGGATCGAGCTGTGCGCCGCCCTGGCGGTCGGCGGGCTGACCCCGCCATCCTCCCTGATCGCGCTGGCACGCCAGGCACCGGTCCCGGTGCGGATGATGATCCGCCCGCGCGACGGCAATTTCCGGTGGACAGCGGCGGAGGTCAGCCAGATGCAGGCCGACGTCGCCGAGGCGCGTGTTGCCGGGCTGGAGGGAGTCGTGGTCGGCGCCAGCCTGGCCGACGGCAGCCTGGATACGGCCTGTCTGGCCGAACTCCTCGCCGCGCGCGGCGCCCTGGGCGCGACCCTGCATCGGGCCTTCGATCTGGTCCCTGATCCGCACGCCGCGCTGGACCAGGCGGCCGCGCTGGGCTGCGACCATATCCTGACCTCCGGCCAGGAGGTCTCGGTGGTCGACGGCGCCGGCCTGGTCGCCGATCTGGTCGGCCGTGCGGCCGGACGGCTGGTGGTGATGCCGGGCGGCGGCCTGGCACCCGACAGCATCGCCAGTCTGATTCGCCGCACCGGGGCGCGCGCTGTCCATGCCTCGGCCGCGGTCGCCGGCCCGCCGCCGTCGGGCAAGGAGGCGGATTTCGGCTTCGTCGCGCCGGAGGGCCGCATGCTGACCGATGCCGCCACGGTGCGTGCGCTCAAGCAGGCGGTCGTCGCCGCAGGCTGAGTCCGCGGGCGCGGCCCTGCGCCGGGCGGCGCCGGTCAGACCGAGCGCAGCACCTCGATCGACGTCCACTCCGCGGCGCGCGCATCGCGCCCGCCGGCGACTGCATTGTCGATCCGGTCCAGCGCGCCGAGCACGAAGCCGACCGGGCCGTCCGGCCGGTCGCCCCGGCAGAACGGCAGGTGCAGCACCTCCGAGACGATCGGCACGCCAAGGGTAGTCAGCACGCGCTGGTGGGTGGCGATCGGGCGGCCGGTGTCGCGCACGGCCGCATAGACCTGCAGCACGGCGGCCGCATTGTCGCCGAATGTCTGCCGGTCGATCCGCCGCCAAGTCAGCGCCTGGCCGGCGCTCTCCGACAGGTAGCCACCCTGCAGGCGGATCAGCACGCCGCCGTCGGGGGTGAATTCGCAGAGAAACAGATGCGGAAGCAGCCGGGGCGGTATTTCGCCGGGGTCGAGCTGGCTGCGCGCCGGAACCCGGCACCCGTTGCGTTCGCACAGGCTGCCCCAATAGGCGAGCATGTCGCGCGTGACCTGGGAGACCAGCCCGCCGGCGATCGTGGCCAGCGCGGCGAGCGGGTCGGAAGCAGGCTGTCGCTGGTCCGCGTCGGAAGGCGCGCCCGTCTCCATGGATTCCCCTCGCAACAAATGTAGTTCGAAGACTAGCGACGACCCTGAGGCCGCGCAACTCCACCCGCCTGCCGTGAGAGATGCGGCGGGCAAGGGCGGCGCAGAACGCCGTGCGGAGGCCCCGGTTCCCAAGACACGCAGCGTTGATCCAGATCACGGAACCGTGCAGGCCGCCGCGCCAGCATCCATCGCGTTTGCGGTGCGGCCGCGTTGGAGAAGGGTGCCTGCCATGGTCGAAAAGTCGGAGCTTTCCCGCAATACACCGGACTGGTGGTCGCAGTTCTTTGCGCCGGTGCGACAGTTCGGCGAGCGCGTCGCGGAGTTCTTCGCACCCAGTTCGGAAGCGGCCGCGACGCCGGAGGCCTATGAGGTGTCGATCGAACTGCCGGGCGTCAGCGACGCCGACATTCACGCCGAGATCCGCGACGGCAGACTGACCATCAGCGGCGAGAAGAAGGCCAGCCGCGAGGAGAAGGGCAAGGATTTCTACTTCTCAGAACGGGTCTATGGCAGCTTCCGCCGCACGTTCCGGCTGCCCGACGACGCCGATACGGACCGGATCCAGGCGGTGCACAAGGACGGCGTCCTGACCGTCACGATTCCGAAGCGCGTGCCGACCGCGCCGGAGGCCAAGAAGATCCGGATCGAGCGGCCCTGAGCGGCGCCGCCTCGCCTCAGCGCGGCCCGGTGCGGGTGGCGCGGGCGAGCCGCGCCGCGGCGTCGTGCAGCGGCGCGCGATGCCCCGCGTCGACCGGATGGCCGGTCTCGATCGCAGCGGCGACCTCGTCGAGGATGTCGGCGAACAAGTACCAGTGCAGGTGGATGCCCACCACGCGGTGGCCGTCGCCGCCCGCGCGCACCAGCTTGACGGCGACGCCCTCGGCGTCGGCTTGGGCCTGGAACGACGAATGGCGCGTGAACGAGCCCATGTAGGTCTTGTCGGGGAATTCCAGCGAGACTTCGGCCTTGTCGGCGACCGGCTTCATGACGACACCGTGCAGCGGTTGCGGGGCTGGCGCACGGTACCGCCTTTGCCGGCGGCGCGAAACCGGGTCAGAGCGGGTCGACCAGCTTCACAGCGAACCGGCCCCACAGCGCGCCCTCGGCACTGGCCGGGTCGGCCTCGTCGATCCGGTCCAGCGCACCCAGCACGAAGCGCGCCGGCCCGCCGGGCTCGGCGGCGAGCGGCGTGTGCAGCACCTCGGCGACGATCACCGGGCAATCCGGCCGCATCGAGCGCTCGTGCGTGCCGATCGGCCGCTCCAGCGCGCGCACGGCGTTGTAGATCGACAGGATGGCGGACGAGTTCCCGCCAAACGACTTCGGGCCGATGCGCTGGCCGGTCAGCGCCTGATAGGCGCGCGAGCCGAGATAGCTGCCCTGCAGCCGGATCAGCACGCCGCCGTCGTCGAGATACTCGCACAGGAAGATGTGCGGAAGGATCCGGGAACCGATCGCCGCCGGCTCCACCATCGCCCGCGTCGGCAGGCCGCCGCAGCGCCCACGCAGCGCGGTCCAGAAATCGAGCAGGCCACGGGTCATGTCCGAGCGCAGGCCGCCCGCGACGCGCACGAAACCGTCCAGCGCGCCCTCGGCGCCGAGCGGTTCCCCCCGTTGCGTCGCGTGGTTGTGCATGACCCGGCAACGGTGCGCGCGTTCCGGCACCAGTCGGCCGCGCGCATCCCCAATAAATTGCGTTTAGTGAAGCGCTAAACCTTTCAGGATTGCAAGACCATTCACAGTGTCGAGCACCGGCGGCGCGGCAGCACCCGACGCAACGGGTTGAGTTTCGCCGCGGTCCGCGGCAGGGTTCGCCCGGCCCGGCCCGTACCGGGCGAACGCGATGCGAAGGGACCGGCCGGTGCGGCGATTGCGGATCGGGCTGATCTTCCTGTCCTGGTGCCTCGCCGGCCCGGCGCCCGGCATGGCGCGGGCCGAGCCGGCCTGGGCCGCCTGGCAAGGCCAGGGCGCGGACGGCCTGCCCTCCGGCCGCCTCGCCTTCGGTACCGTTGCCACCGACACCATCGTGCTCGATGTCGCCTGCCATGCATCAAACCCGGCGCAGAGCGAATATGCGCTCTATCTCGATCTCGCCCAGCATCGGGAAGGCGACCAGGTCGACGTGCTGTTCACCACGCGACGCGACCAGGAAAGGCGTTCCGCCACCGTGGTCGAGGACGCCTTCGGCCTGCACGTCGCCGGCGTCCTGCCGCGCGACGACGTGCTGTGGCAGATCCTGAGCGACGCCAGCGAGGCGCAGGTCAACGTCACCGACGGCACGGTCGCGACCCTGCCGCTGGCGGGCAGCAAGGCGGTCATCGCCCGGTATCTGGCCATCTGCGCCGCCCTGCCTGCCGCCCCGGCTGCAACGGCCGCCGCCGCACCGGCAGCACCGGCCGAGACGCCGACCGAGGATGGCGCCGCCGCGCCACCGACCGGTCCCGCCGCGACCGGCGCAACGCCAGCCGACGACGACGCTACCGAGCCGACGGCGGCGCCGGCGGACAGCCCCGCTCTGGCGAGCCTGACCGCCTCGCCGGACGCCGCGACGGCCGAGGGGCCGACCGCCCTGCCCGGCCCGCTCTATTCGACCGGCGCGGGCCCGGTGCCCGCCTTCTCGTCGTTCCGCTACGGCATCGTGCTGACCCCGATTCCGCCGGGCACCGAGCTGATGGGCACCACGCGAACAGCGCACGACGAAGACAAGGACTGGGTCGAGGTCTCCACCCGGCGCGGCGCCGGACCGGTGGTCTGGGTGCTGCGGCCGCTGCTGACGCCGATCTCGGGCGGCGCGGCGGCGTATCGCAACCTGAACAGCGCCGCCAACCTGCTGATGCGCGCCAACCCGGCACCGGACGCGCCCGTGGTCGGGACGATCCCCGGCGGCGCCGACGGCATCCTCGACCGCGGCCAGCGCCAGGGCGATTGGGTGCTGGTCGCCTTCCGCGGCGTCACCGGCTGGGCGGCGCACGACTACCTGCTGCCGATCCTGCCGCCGCTGCCACCCGATGCCGACCAACAGGGGCCGAGCGCGCCACTGGGCAACCAGACCCCGTTCGCGCTGACCTACGGCACCTGGCAGGCCGCCTGCGATCCGTGCCGCGACCCGGCCGACGGCCCGCCATGCCGGCTCAGCACCCGCTCGGTGGCGACCCAACGGCAACCGTCCGACCTGCGCATCGACGTCACCGGCACCGCCGCGCAGCCGCGGCTGGAATGGCGCTACACCGCCGGCCCCGACCTGCCGGCACCGGAAGCCGAGGCGGCGGTGCTGACACTGGCGGTCGACGACGACCTGCCCCACGCCATCGCTCGCACCAACTGGCGCGTCGAGCGCGGCACCGGCACCGTCGTCATGCCCGGCGGCGCCTTCGGCTCGCTGATGCCGCGGCTGCAGGGCGGGGTGTCGCTGGTTCTCTCGGTCAGCGAACCGGCACGCAGCTGGGACGATGCGTTCGAGCTGTTCGGCTTCGCCAACGCCCTCGCCGCCACGACCGCGCGCCTGCCGGTGGTCAGCGAGTTCGACGGGGACCGGTGCACGGCCAACCGGCAGGCAGCCGCTGCACCGCCCGCGCCCGATCCGGATCGGCAGGGCAGCGAACAACCCGCCGCGGACGCGTCCGGCGCGCCGGCCTCGTCGAACTGAGGCAGGGACCCGTCGCTGTCGCGTCAGCCGCCGCGCGCGGCCCAGTGCAGCGGCTGCAGCGCCTTTACCGCCGGCTGCCAGACCTCGCGGAAGCGCTGGCGGTAGAGATCGCGCCACTCCGGCACCGGCTCGATCCGGTGCACCGTCTGCGGCACCGCGGCCAGCGCCGCGTCCAGGCCGGCATAGACGCCTGCCGCCATGCCGGCGAACAGGGCCGCGCCGAGACTGACGGCCTCCGGCACCTCGACGACGTCGAGGGTGCGGTCGTAGACGGTGGCCTTGATCCGCAGCAGCAGTTCGTTCTTCGAGCCGCCGCCGATGATGCGGATGCGCCTGATCGCATCGGTGATGCCGCCCGCCCCGGCCGCCTCGCCGGCCAGGATCCGCGGGATCGCGCCCATCGCATCGGCCAGGTTCTTCAGGTCGAAGGCGACGCCCTCCAGCAGCGCGCGATAGAACACGGCCGGGGTTGCATCGGTGCTCAGCCCGATGAATGCGCCGCGCGAGCGGTTGTCCAGGTTCGGCGGCGTGCCGAGCCGAAGGTGCGGCAGGAAAGTGACGCCCAGGCTGCCGGGCGGCACCGTGGCCGCGCCGGCGTTCAGCGTATCGAAGTCGGCGCCGCCGGCCAGGTTCTTGCGGAACCACTCCACCGCGGCGCCGCAGGTGTAGAGGCCGCCCAGCGCCAGGTACATCGGCCGGTCGACGACGAACACCTCCTGCTCGAAGCCCTGGGCGAAGATCGCCGGTTCGTCGATCGGCCGGTCGATCGCGAACAGGCAGGCCTCTGAGGTCCCGAGCGAGTCGATCAGCGTGCCCGGGGTGAACACGCCGACCGCCAGCGCGCCGAGCGGATGGTCGTGGCCGGCGACCGCGGAAACGCAGTGCGCCGGCAGGCCTGTGGCAGCAGCGGCTTCCGGCGTCAGCGGGCCGAGCCGCGCGCCCGACGGCAGCACCTGCTGGAACAGGTGGCGGGGGATGCCGGCGTCGTCGATCAGATCGTCGGCCCAGGCCAGGCTGCGCATGTCGAGCGCCAGCGTGCGCGAGGCCAGGCTGTAGTCGGTCGCCACCACGCCCGATAGCCGGTAGTTCAGATAGTCGGCGACCGTGAGCCAGTGGGCGGTGCGGGCGAAGGCGTCGGGGTGGTTGCGCTTGAACCACAGCATTTTCGGCAGTCCGGCGATCGGGTCCAGCCGCATGCCGGTCCTCAGCGTCAGCGCATCGTCGCCGTGGCGGGCGCGCAGGTCCTCGCACTCGGCGTGCGAGCGCTTGTCGAACCAGGCGATCGCCGGCGCGGTCGGCTCGCCGGCCGCGTCGAGGCCGATCCCGGTCTCGCCGACGCTGGAGGTGCCGATGCCGACGATTCGCCGCGGGTCGTCGACGCCGGCCAGCGCCTGGCGAATGGCCGCGGCCGCAGCGCGCCACAGCGCCTCGGTCTCGTAGCCGGCCCAACCCGGATGCGGATAGTCCATCGGCGTCGGCTGCGAGCCCTCGGCCACCGGCCGGCAGGTCTCGGCATCGAACACCAGGGCGCGGACGCGTGTGGTCCCGGCGTCGAGTCCCACCAGCAGTGGCGCGGACGGCGCGCTCACGTCGTCGCCTCGCTCTTCGGGTCCATCATCGGTTGCGGCCTCCCCTCCGCCATGCGCGACGCCGACCCAAGTCGCGCCACGCTAGAAAGCATGTCGACGCGCGCGCCGGCAACCGGCATCGGGACCTGGCGGCCCCGGCCAAATCCGAACGTCTCATTTGTTCGTGCGGCGATACAACAGTAGCAATCTGCCTGCAATTGCGCCATTGTCCGGCCCGTTCGGGCGGGACGTCCGCTTCGACCCGCCGCCGCGCCAGCCTTTCAATCCCACCGACCGCGGGCCCGATCGGGCCCAGGAGCAGATGACCGATGGCCTCCCTGAACGCGAAGCTCGCCAACATCCGTGCCGGCCGCTACACGCCGGCCGATTTCATCATTGCCGACGCCAAGGACGGCGACATGGGCTTCGGCCGGGCGGCGCCCGGGCCCGACCCGTCCGGCAAGGGCCTGAAGAACCGCCGCCAGTACCTCGACGCCATGACCGAGATGGCGGAGAGCGGCCTGCTCGACATCCTGCTGTGCTCGGCCTCGACCTGCGAGATTCTGGCGCACGAGGGCGTGTTCGCCCGCACCGGGGTGACCCCGGCCGTACGCTACAACGACACCACCTGCATCTGGTCGCAGCGCGGCGGCGCCTATCGCGAGAGCGCCTCGCGGCCGTTCCGCACGCTCGACCTCAGCAGGGTGCGCGGCATCGCCAGCCTGGGCCTCTATTCGGTCACCTTCTCCAACGACCGCGACCGCGACCTGGAGCAGCTGGTCGAATACAAGAAGTTCCGCGCCGAAGCGGCGGGCCATGGCCTGGAGCATTTCCTCGAGGTGTTCAACCCGGCCTTCGACGTGGGCCTGCGCGACGGCGTCGACCTCGGTACCTTCGTCAACGACTGCATCGTGCGCGCGCTCGCCGGTGTGACCTCGGCCGATTTTCCGGCCTTCCTGAAGATGGTCTACAACGGTCCGGCGGCGCTGGAGGAACTGGCCAGCTACGATCCGTCGCGGCTGGTCGTCGGCATCCTCGGCGGCGGCAAGGGCACCACCCGCGATACCTTCGAGCTGGTCCACCAGACCCAGAAATACGGCGGCCGGGTCGCGCTGTTCGGGCGCAAGATCAACCTGGCGGTGGCGCCGGTGCCGCTGGTGCGCCTGATGCGTGGGTGATCGCCGGCTCGGTGAAGCCGAAGAAGGCGGTTGCCGCCTATCATGCCGAGTTGAAGAAGCTGAAGCTGCAGCCGGAGCGTCCGCTGGCCGACGACAGCGAGATCACCGAGTCCGTGCTGAAGGCCGGCTGATCCAGGCGCGCAGCCGCGCCGGAGAGAAGCGAAGAGAAGGGCGGCGCAAGCCGCCCTTCGCGTGACTGGCGCACCGCCCGGCCCTGTTTCTCACGCTTTGTGTGCGCCCCGGGGCCTACGCGGGCTTGCCCGTTGCGCGCCCGACAGGTCGCCGGCGCGCCGTGGCGACCAGACGTGCCAGGGATTCGGATACCCCGGAGTCGGTACCGTGGCGCGGAGGCTGCTTCGCAAATTCGTCAGCCAGGGACCTGTCGGCGCCTCGTTCGAGCGCGCGCAGCGCAAAGGCGATTTCCGCTGGCTCCGCCTTCCGGTCCCGCGCGACGGTCTTGAGCGCGGCAACGGCCCGCTCGTCGGGTCCGATCCTGGCCAGGGCTGCCAGAGCGCGCAGGCGCTGCGGAGCGTCCGCCTTCTCCAGCACCGACAGGAGATGGGGAATTGCATCGCTTTCCCGCAGGCGGCCGAGGACGTGGATGGCATTGCCGACCTGATAGCCCGACGCGCCGATCTCGCCTTTGGCGACACCGGCCAGCACCGCCCTTGCGCCCTCGATCCGCAACAGGCCGCTGACGATGCTGTCGTCGATTTCGGTGGCGCTGAGAAACTGCAGCACCGCCGCTCGCCGGTCAGGGGATTTCCGGGTGGCTCGCGCCATAGCGTCAACTCCCGAAGCGCCAGGAAGTGTCCATGTAGGCCCTCATGTGGCGGGCTCCGACTCGCATCCGCCAGCAACGCCGCGAAGGCCGGGCTGGCGGCGCGAAGGCCCGTATGCCATGCGCATATCGCTTGGCGTAGTCGCGCGCAGAGCATGGCCTGCACGGGTCTGAGCCCCTCGCCCGATGCGCCGACCCAGGGCCACATCAGGTTGCCGCTGTCGCCCCCATGCGGCAGCGACAACGAATGTCCCAGCTCGTGCGCCAGGATCCAGACGGCATCGTCCCAGTCGAAGGCGGTCTCCTCGCGGTCGCCGATCACCACATAGGCGGGCGCCTTGGCGGCGTCGTGCGGCCACGGTGTCGACACGCCATACCCAGCGGCGCCGTCCAGCGCCCTGACGAAATAGGCGTTGACCACGCCGACCTGATTGAGCCGCCGCGCGTAGCTCTGGAAGCCGCCCATCAGCAGCGCGTCGTCGCTGCGCACGGCATGATCGACGATGGCGATCAGGCGGAAATGGATCTGAGCCTGCGCCCAGATGGCGTTGACCGATCGCTCGCCGCTGGCTTCAGACCGCCCGCCCCGGTCGAACAGATCCCGTATCTGGTCGATCGAACGGCGGTACCGGGCCCGGGGTGCCGGAACGACCCGGCTCCGCCCGCGGGAAGATCGCGTCCCTGCGCCGCCGCTCGGAGCTTTCCGGGCGCGCATGATGTTGTAATCGGACACCATCGTACCGGCGTCGTCCTGCGGCAGCGCCGCCGCGATCGGGTCTTCCGCGGACCAGACGGTGCCTTCGCCATGGCTGGCTCCGAAGATGCGGTGCGCCACCACCGGCAGATCTATCGGCAGGAACCTGCGCAACGCCATCAGGCACTCCGCTCGTTTTCAACTCAGTCATAGGTGCCAAGGACGAAGTCGTCGGGGCCAGGTTGCACTCGACCGTGCCGCTCTTCAGATCGACCTCGACCGTGTCCCGAAACCAGGTGTTGTCCCGCGCTTGCAGTGTCGCGGTGTTGCCTTCGCCGACATCGATCAGCACGTCGGCGTAGAACCATGGGCACGCCGTGGTCTCGTCACGTTCGAACCGATTGCCACCCGTACTCTGGCCACCGCCGCCGAAGTCCGGCCTCGCCTCATCCTGGATGCAGATGGACCCGACGACGGTGCGCAACGCGTTGTCCTGGAAGACCGGACGCGCGTCGGCGCCGATCCACATCAGGCTCGGCGGTTGCCACGCCAGTTCCGCAGGTGCCTCAGGGCCCCAGCAATAGGCGTAGGGGCCCCGGCTGAGGAACGGGATCTGCCGGATGTCGTTGTTGACGAAAACTGGTGCGACGGGACGGCTCTGATAGCCGACCGGGGGCTCGAACGCGCCAATCCTAATCTGCGCGGCCGCGATCAGCGGATTGTCTTCGAAGCAGGCCGCGGCCGAGACAAGCATGCTGTTGGCTTGGATCCTGTTGGCGCGCCACAGCAGATCCCCGGCAACGAAGATGGTCGCGAACTGGAACCAGTCGGTCTCGTTGCGGCTGTAGACCAGGTCCGCGGTGAACCCGTTTTCGGAGATCAGCGGAATGGCCTCGTCCGGTGCGCGCGGTTCCTCGCGGGTACAGGTCACGATGAACTCGCAATGGTCGAGCTCGTTGTTCTGAAAGATCGTGTGGCCCGGCGAGGCGATCACGAACCGGTTCCCGCGAGCATGCTGTGTCGACACGCAGCCCTCGATCCGCCCGCCGAACGCGAAGAAACTGGTCATGTAGGTCCGTCGGCCGACGATGCGCAGGCGCGGACCAGCGGGAAGAGCTCGCCCGCGATCTCATCAGCTTCGCCCACGGACATCTGGAGGTCGTACGCCACGTCCGTGACGCAATAGGCCCGCTCGAAATAGCCGGAATAGACTGCGGCGCGTTCGACAACCGCATCCGGGTCGTTGGTGACGACCGCGCGATCGCAGACCGCCTCCAGGGAGCGCCTGCTTCTGACCGCGATATCGGACAGCGTGCCGCGAAGATCGAGGCAGATCTGGATCCCGGCGCCCAGGTCGTATTCCCGAGTATCGTGCTTTCGCGCGCCCCTCGCCGCGGACTTCGACATTGGGCGGCACAAGGATGGGGAAGACCTCGCCGTGCTCGCCGGCATAGGTGCCGGCGGCGGGGTGGACCGTCTCCGGCAGGTCCACGGTGTCGCCATATCGCTCAGCGATCAGGTCAATCGCACGCGTGAGCGAGCGCAGCGCCGGTCGGTACCCAATCCGCTGTTGGCGTCGTTTCCATCCGGGGCGACGTAATACGCCATGCTTGTTCCCTTCCCTTGGACGGCGGGGACCGCCGGAGTTGGTGTCGGCTTGAGCAATCCGGGACCGGGGTCGGGACCGCACCACTGCCGCTGCGACCCGCCATCGCGCGAATGGCTGCTGTCGCCCAGACAGCCTGAGCGGTTCCGCACGCGCACGCAAGGCAGACCACCGCCGCGGCCAAAGGGTCGCACCGGCGCTTCGCGTCCGCCAGCGAGCCCGTCCGAGGGCGGGAACCGGGTCAAGGGTCCGCACGAACCGCCTGTTCTGCGTTGCAGTGCGGCGCTGCCGTCGCCAGAAAAACGTTTCGACGCCATCGCCGGCACCTGTAAGCTGTCCGCAAAGTGGCGTTCGGGGAGGAAAGCCATGGCACTGACCGCGGAACAGCTTGAGCGGTTCCATGAGGACGGCTTCGTTATCGTGCCGGACGTGTTCGAGCCGGCCGAGCTGCAGCCGACGATGGATGCGATCGCCGAGCTGGTCGACCTGTTCGCCGACCAGCTTTATGCCAATGGCAAGATCCGGTCGAAACACGCGGACAAGGACTTCCACCACCGGTTGGCGGCGATCGAGCAGGAGCACCCGGAGACCTCGGTGCTGCTGCATCAGTACAACGTGCTGCCGCTGGCGCTGGCCCGGCTGTGGTCGTGCGACAAGCTGATCGACATGGTCGGCCAGATCGTCGGCCCGGACATCGCCGGCCACCCGATCTGGAACATCCGCTCGAAGACGCCGCAGACCCGGCGGATGACGGTGCCGTGGCACCAGGACACCGCCTATCTGCTCGCCGGCGCGGAGACCACGTTGCAGCCCGCCGCCTGGATTCCGTTCGAGGACATCGACGCCAACATCGGCGCGATGCAGGTGATCCGCGGCGGCCACAAGCCCGGTCAGGTGTTCAAGCATTACCGCGAGCGGCTGATCGGCCACTCCAAGAGCTGGTACCTGTTCATCCCCGACAACGCGCTGCCGCGCGACCGCATCGTGACCTGCGAGATGCGGTTCGGCTCGGTGCTGCTGCTCAACCAGCTGGTGCCGCACCGCAGCCTGGAGAATTTCTCCGACAAGGTGCGCTGGAGCGTCGACCTGCGCTGGCAGGATCCGAAGCTGCCCAACGGCGTCGAAGGCCACAGCGAGCCGATCGTCATGCGCAAGGCCGACGACCCCGGCTGGCGGCCGGACTGGGAGGCCTGGATCGCGGCGGAGGAGAAGCGCCAGCAGGCCTGGCGCGGCCGCAAGGGCATCGGCGATCTGAGCCTGGACATCGAGGGCGGCTGGCTGGCGCGCTGGCCCGACCCGGTGCCGGAGGGCGCGCGGATCGAGTAGCAGTGCGGATGCAGGCGGGGGATAACGAGATGCAGCAGGCGGTGGCGGACGACGCCCAGGTCGAGGCGATCGTCGAGGAGCTGATGAACGGCAGGGGCTACTACGTGCTCGAGGACGCCTACGACGCCGCGACCGTGGCCGAGGCCCGGGCGCGGATCGTCGAGCTGGCCAGCCTGCCGCCGCCGGACGTCGACAAGAAGGACGCGCTGTCCGTGCTCGCCGCCACCGACCACGTCTGGAACCTGATCGACAAGGGCGCGGTGTTCGAACGCATGGTGCAGCACCCGACCGTGCTGGCGGTGTTCGCCCGGATCCTGGGCAGCGAATTCAAGCTCGGCTCCTATGCCGCGCGGATCCAGCGGCCCGGCGCGGAGGGCCAGCTGCCGCACCTCGACTATCCCTATTGGGACCTCTACGACCGCCACACCTTCCCGCGCAACATCAACACCAGCTTCCGGATGAACTGCCAGGTCACCGTGATGCTGGACGACTTCACGCTGGAGAACGGCGCGACCATGGTGGCGCCCGGCACGCAGCTGTCCGGGCAATGGCCGGACAAGGACGCATTCTACCGCCAGATGATCCAGACCACCGGCCGGGCCGGCTCCGCCATGCTGATGACCGGGCTGCTTTGGCACGGCGCCGGCGCCAACCGCACCGACAGGCCGCGCGTCGGCCTGCTCGGCCAGTTCCTGCCGAAGTTCGTCAAGCCGATGGAGGACCAGCTCAGGAGCGTGCGCCAGGAGGTGATCGACCGCGCCTCGCCCACGCTGCGCGCCCTGCTCGGCGTCGACTATCCCTATCCGCAGGTGCTCGATACCGGCGCCGGCGCGGCCTACTGAGCAACCGGCGGCGGCAGGCCGGCGGCGCGACAGCCCGGAATCCCGAACGGTCGGGCGCCGCGCCCCATTCCGGCCCCGGCCGTGCCATGGTCCCTGCCCGCAATCGCCCCGCAAACGCCCCGTGATTCAACGAAAGATAACGGGCCTGCCCTGCGGATTTCAGCTGACCCCGCCCACATCCTGGCCATGAACGGCGCCACTCCGGTGCCGGCATGCGAAAGGATGAGACCATGAGGAAGATTGCGATGATCGGCGCCGTCTTGGCCGTCGCATCCGGCGTCGCGGCCTGCGGCCAGACCCCGGCGGAGCGCATTGCCAGCGGCGCGGTACTCGGCGCGGGCGCGGCAGCCCTCGGCGCCTGGGCCTATGACGAGAACCCCGGCCGCGCGGCCATCGTCGGCGCCGGCATCGGCGGCATCGGCGGCCTGCTGACCCCGCCGGGGACCTTCGACTCGCCCAATTACGGCTACTGATCCCATCGGCCCGTCCCCAGCGGGCCGTCCCACGGCCGCCGGCACCGCGCTGCTCTCCCCGTCCAGCACCGCGCCGGCGGCCGTTTCATTTGTCTGATGCCCACTCGCCTGCCGCGTCTGGCGCCGTCGCGCGCGAAGCCCTAGGCTCGGTGCCGGGACGCGCAAGCCGGCATCAACCGATGCCGCCGCGCCGCCCGTGCCGAGGCCCAACGCCGGCGCCGACTAGGTTAGGCCAGGGGAGCGGGCGCCGTGGCGGGATCCATCATTTCCAGGATCGAGATCTGCGACTTCACCTTCGCGGTGAAGAACATGGGCGTGTCGAAGGCGGCGGCCGCGACCGGCGCCTGGCATGCCGGCGGCTCGCCCGGCGGGGCGATCGAGTACAGCCCGGGCGCGGTCACCGAGATGTCGCGCTATGCCTTGGCGATCGAGACCCGCGACGGCTGCCGCGGCGAATATGTCACCCACTGGGTCGGCACCCGGGCCGCGCTGGCCCAGAGCCTGATGCTGGCGCCGAGCCTGCTCGGCCGCGATGCGGAGCAGCGCGAGGCGATCTATGACGACCTGAAGCGCGAGCTGCGCCAGTACGATCACATGGGCCACGGCCCGCTCGACATCGCGCTGTGGGACCTGGCCGGCAAGAAATACGGCTGCTCGGTTTCGGCGCTGCTCGGCGGCTGGCGCGACCGGCTGCCGGCCTATGCCTCGACCTATCATGGCGACCGCAACGGCGGGCTCGCGTCGAAGGAGGCGTTTGGCGAATTCGCGCTGCGCTGCAAGCAGATCGGCTACCGGGCGTTCAAGATCCACGGCTGGCACGAGGGCGACCGCCGCGAGGAGGCGGCGAACGTGCTGCACGTGCGCGACCGGGTCGGGCCGGAGATGGACCTGATGATCGACCCGGCCTGCCAGCTTAGGACCTTCGCCGATGCGCTCTATGTCGGGCGCGCCTGCGACGAGGCCAACTTCTTCTGGTACGAGGACCCGTTCCGCGACGCCGGCACCAGCGCCTTCGCCCACAAGAAGCTGCGCGAGATGCTGAAGACGCCGATCCTGCAGACCGAGCACATCCGCGGGCTGGAGCCGAAGGCCGACTTCCTGATCGCCGGCGGCACCGACTTCCTGCGCTCCGACCCAGAATACGACATGGGCATCACCGGTGCGATGAAGATCGCCCACCTGGCCGAGGCGTTCGGGGTCGACTGCGAGGTGCACGCCTCCGGCCCGGCCCACCGGGCGGTGATGAGCGCGATGCGCAACACCAACTATTACGAGGTCGCCCTGGTCGGGCCCGACTGCCCCAACGCGGTGCCGCCGGTCTATGCCTGCGGCTACAGCGAGCAGCTGGACTGCGTCGATGCCGACGGCTGCGTGCCGGTGCCGGCCGGCCCGGGCCTGGGCGTCACCTACGACTGGCACTACATTCGGGCGCACACGCGCCAGCGCCACGAATTCACGTGAGCGGCTCGCGAACTCTCAAGCACGAGGAGCCTGCCGACGGCGTTGATCGGCGATCTCAGCTGGAAATGCGATGACCAAGCGTCATAGCATGCTTACATAGGTGCTTGCGCAAGGGGCTAACGTATGGCCACCGTCAACTTCACCGCCCATCTGCGCCGCGTCGCGCCCGCGGGTTCGGTCTCGGCCGAGGGCGATACCGTGGGTGCGGTGCTGGGCCAGGTGTTCGCCGGGTACCCGAAGCTCGGCACCTATGTGCTCGACGACCAGGGCCGGCTGCGCAAGCATGTGGCGATCTTCGTCGACGGCGAGCGGGTGATGAACGACGCTGTGCTGGACCATGAGGTCCGGCCCGACGCCGAAATCTATGTCATGCAGGCGCTGTCCGGCGGCTGAGCGGACGACAGGGGAGGTCACGCGCATGGGCAAGTCCGTTCTGGTCTCGACGCGCAAGGGGCTGTTCACGCTGGCGCGGCGCGCCAATGGCTGGGCCGTTGACCGCGTCGATTTCCTCGGCACGCCGATCTCGATCGCGCTGGCCGATACGCGCGACGGCGCGCTCTATGCCGCCCACGACAACGGTCATTTCGGCACCAGGCTGCACCGCCGCGAGGCCGGCGGCGCCTGGCAGGAGGTGGCCGCCCCGGCCTTCCCCAAGGTCGAGGGCGCGGACGAGACCGACGGCAGCAAGGCGCCGGCGGTCGGGCTGATCTGGGAACTGGTCGCCGGGCCCGCTGCGCGCCCCGGCGAGTTGTGGGCCGGCACCATCCCGGGCGGCCTGTTCCGCTCGGCCGACCGCGGCGACAGCTGGCAGCTGGTCGACTCGCTGTGGAACGAGCCGCGGCGCGCCAAGTGGTTCGGCGGCGGCAAGGACCAGCCCGGCATCCATTCGGTGGTGATCGACCCGCGCGATGGCGACAGCATCACGCTCGCCGTCTCCTGCGGCGGGGTGTGGAAGAGCGGCGACGCCGGCACCAGCTGGAAGCAGGCCGGCACCGGCATGCGGGCCGACTTCCTGCCGCCGGAGCAGGCCTATGACGAGACCAACCAGGACCCGCACCGGCTGGTACTCTGTCCGACCGCCCCGGACGTGATGTGGGTGCAGCACCACTGCGGCCGCTTCCGCTCCACCGATGCCGGCGCGACCTTTGCCGAGATCAGCGGCACGCCGCCGTCGGCCTTCGGTTTCGCGGTCGCCGCCCATCCAACCGACCCCGACACGGCTTGGTTCGTGCCGGCGGTCAAGGACGAGTTCCGCTATCCCGCCGACGGACGGGTGGTGGTCGCGCGCACCCGCGACGGCGGCCGCAGCTTCGAGACCCTGACCCGCGGGCTGCCGCAGAGCCATGCCTACGACCTGGTTTACCGCCACGGCCTGGCCGTCGACGACGCCGGCGGGACGCTGGCCATGGGTTCGACCAGCGGCGGCGTCTGGCTCAGCGAGGACGGCGGCGACAGCTGGGCCGCCCTGGACGCCCGGCTGCCGCCCGTCTACGCGATCGGCTTCGGCGACTGAGACCGGCGCGCGGCCGAGGCGCTCGCGAAACGCGAAATTCGGGTCCGTCCGTCCACCCTTTTTGAACCTTTCCGGCGATCCATGTTATGGAAACGGGGCCGGACGACTGCGTGCCGTCGATGACCCCGGGGAGGTTGGTCGATGCTTCGCCTGCTCTGCCTCGCGGCGATCCTGACCGGCGGACTGGCATCCGGACCCGCCGCCACCCAGGACATTCGCGCCTATGCCTTTGCCACCGGCACCACCGGCGGGGTCTACTATCCCGTGGGCGTGGCCATCGAGGCCCTGGTCAAGGCGCTGCTGAGGGATCGCGCCGGGTTCGAACTCAGCGTCCAGCCCACCGCCGGCTCCGGCGCCAACATCGACCTGTTGCGCGACGGGTCCGCCTCACTGGCCCTGGTTCAAGGCCTGCACGCGCGCCAGGCCGCGTCCGGCGTCGACCTGCCGGACGACCCGCGCGCGCAGCCGGACAGCGGCGCGGCGCTGCGCTCGATCGCCATGCTCTGGCCCGACGTCATGCATGTGGCGCTGCGTGAGCCGCTGGTGCAGTCGGGCTTCGTCGACGATCTGTCGTCGGTGGGCGCGGCGCGGCTGAGCTTCGGCCGGCGGGACTCCGGCTCGCGCGCCTCGACCGTCGCGATCCTGACCAATCTGGGCATCGAGCCGCTGGCGCTGGACCCGGTCGACGTCGGCGGCTACGACGCGGCGGTCACCGCGTTCGTCGAGGGCAGGATCGACGGCATCGTCATGTTCGGCGGCATCCCGATGCCGGCCATGGTGCGACTCGCCAACGCTGCCGGCGCCGATCTGCGCCTGCTGCAATTCGACGAGGCGGAAATCGCCCGCGCCAACGGACCGTTCACGGACCTGTGGGTACCCCATGTGGTGCCGGCCGGCACCTATGGCCTGGGGGCCGACATCACCACGCTCGCCGAGCCGAACGCCCTGCTGGTCCGGTCCGACATGCCGGAACAGGACGTCTATCTGATAACCCGCGCGATCTTCGAGAACCTCTCGTTCCTCGGCAACATGCATCCGGCCGCGCGCGCCATCGCGCCGGATACAGCCCTGCGCGGCATGGTATTCCCGCTTCACCCGGGCGCGCTGCGCTACTTCGACGAGATCGGCCTCGCGGTGCCGGACCGCCTGCGCACGCTGCCCTGAGCGCCGGCTGACCGCCCGTCAACGGCTGCGCCAGGCGCCCACCTCGTTGATCGACATGATCGGGGTGTAGTGGGCCACCCGGCTGGCGGAAACGACGCCGGAAATCTGATTGTCGAGCAGCACCACGTCGCTGCCGGTGTTCACCGCCAGGATCGCATGCTGGATGCCGAGATTCTCGTCCATCACCACGACGATGCGCATCGCGGCGGCCGGAACGCCCAGCCCGCGCAGCGTGAAGTACTTGCTGATCGCATAATCCTCGCAATCGCCGTAGACATCGTAGAACTGCAGCGGCGTCTCCCAGTAGTCGGCCGTCTGCCAGTTCGACGGATCGGTGACATAGTCGAAGCCATTGAAATAGGTGTTGACCGCCTCGAACAGCGGCATGCCGCTCATTCCCTCCGAGCGGTTGATGAAGTCGGCCCAGCGCGCGATGTGCGCGCACAGGGCAAACGCACCGGTGGTGCAGGCGCTGGTCATCTGCTGGTACTGGGCGGTGTAGCGCTGCACCATCTCCGCGTATTTCGGGAAGGCCGCAGGCCCCGGCATCGCGAACTCGCGCGACGGATCGAACAGCGTCAGCGCCTGCGCCGGAGCAGCCAGGGCCAACGTCAGCGCAGCCGCTGCGGGAAGTCCTGCCGCATGTGCCGCTGCCGCGCGACGACGGGCCGGGTAGCGCATCGGTTTTCTCCTCTTCGATCAGGATGAGCGTCCGCGCCGGCCGGCACCGCCTGTCAGCCAAACCAGCAGGCAACCGCCCAGGCCGAGCAGCGCCACCGGCGCCAGATAGAGATATTCCTGCCTGCCGAGCCGCGCGGCGCCGGCGAGCGCCTCGCCGGTGTCGATCGACGTCACGATCGCAACCGGCAGGCGGTGGAAGCCCGCGCTGGCCGCGATCACCCGGCCACCGCCGATGTCGCGGAACAGACCGGACGTGCCCGGCGAACGCAGCGCCTCCGCCCAGGCCGGCGCCTGCGCATCGGTCAGCATCAGCGTGGCGCCCGGCGTGCCGTCGCGCAGCGGCGACAAACCGGTCAGCATGTCGCGATGGCGGCGGACCGCGACCGCCTGCAGGGTATCGAACCGGTCCTCGCGACCCAGCAGCCGGCCGGTGTCGAACACTTCCTCCAGCAGGCGCAGGCCGAGGATCCAGCCCTGCTGCGACTCCGCCCGCTCGTTGTCGAGAAAGCCGTAGGCGGGCTGCAAACTCATGAACAGCGGCCGCCCGTCGGGCGCGTCATAGGCGATGGAATCGTGCGATTGGCCGCGTGCCGCCTCCAGAATGAAGGTCCGGATGTCGTAGGTGAGCGGCGGAAACTCGTCGGTCGCGACGATGGTGTCGCCGACCAGGTTGACCAGCGCGATGCCCTCGAAGGCGAATTCGCCGAGGATCAGGCTGGTGGTGTCGGTGATCGGTTCCGGCGCCGGCGTCGCCGCCTCCGGCTCCGGCGACGCGCGCTCCGGCAGGTTCGCATCGACCGCCGGCGGTCCGTCGCCGACCTGATAGCCGTGCTCGGCGGCCACGACGGCGAGGTCGTTGCGGATGTAGTCCAGCTGCTCCGGGCCGTCCATGATGCGGTCCAGGTCGCCGCCCTGCTCGCGCATCTCGGTCAGGAACAGCGCGATGGTCGGGCTCTCCGCGACTTCCGCCAGCGCGGCGACGTCGTCGTCGCCGTCGGCTTCCAGGCCGTCGCGCAGCGCGGTGGCCAGATCGAGCAGGCGCGTTTCCCACGACGCCTGCTCCTGCTGCCGCAAGGCATCGGCCTGGCGCTGCACCAGCAGCAGCGTGGCAGCGAGTGCAAGTCCGGTCAGCACCAGCATGGCCAGCGCGGCCGTGACCCGGCGTGCGCGGCCGTCCGCCGCCCGCGACGGCACGGCAAGGCCGGGCGCGTCGCCGCTGCCGTCCCACGCCGCCGGCGAGGGTTGCTGCGGATGCTCGGCTGAGGTGGGCCGGGGGCGCCCACGGGCCACGATGCGCTCCTTTCGCCGCGTTCGGCTTTCCACTGCACGCAGTGCGGGTGCCAGTAGAGCCGCTGGCCGACGCCTTGTCCAGCGGCCGCCGCCGCATCGCCGCGCCCGCGCCTCACCGCGCCGCCTGTGACCGGGAACACACCGGCCGGCGCATGAATGCACGCCGCAGTCCGTACCAAATGCACAACCGCCGGGCACAACGGCGTCCGTTCCCCAGTCACAGGAGTACGAAATGCCGGTCCCCAGCCTTCGCTTCGAAACGACCTGGAGCTTCCCCTTCCCGGTGACCACCACCGGTGCGGCCACGGGCCTGACCATTTGCCTGCGCAACGGCGACCCCTATCTGGCGTTCCTGACCCAGACCGGGTTCGACGACGACGTGGTCTATCTGCACACATTCGGCGGCGACGAGGCCTTCCGCCACGTCAGCCCGGTCGGCTACGAGACCATCTCGGGCATGGCCTACGACCCGTTCCGCCGCGTGATCTGGGCCTGCCAGGCCACCAACGACGTCGACACGATCCTCGCCTTCGATCCGACCGACGGCCTGCTGACCGCAACGCGCCTGGCGCTGACGACGGCGGGGCTGTACCGGCCGGAAGGGCTGGCCTGCAACGGGTTTTTCTTCGTGCGCGGCGGCGGCGCCACGGCCGAGCTGTGGGCGACCAACGGCCTGCTGCTCGGCGTGCGCGACTATCCCGGGCGCAGCATCAGCGGGCTTTCCGCCTCGCCCTGGAGCTACTGCTTCGTCGACCGGCAGAACGACGAAATCGTCGTCATCGGTCCGCTGGGCAACGAGATCGCCGTGTCCAGCGGCGTCGGCGCCAAACAGGGCATGGAATCGATCGCCTTCGACTATCTCGGCTTCCGCGACATGGAGCACATCCCCCAGGTCTGGGCGGAGAACGGCACCATCGGCGACCCCGGGACCATCTACCATCCCGACACGCCGTGGGACCCGGAACCGTTCGGCGGCCGCCATCGGCTGTACATCGCCAACGAGGTCGACCAGACGATCTACGCCGGCTACCTGACCGCCCAGTAGCGGACGGCGGCGCAGCGGCCCGCGGCGGCCCCCGCGGGCCGGCTCAGTGCGTCATGATGATGTCGGTCAGCTCGTTCAGCGAGGTGTCGGCCTTCAGCGCGCTCTTCACGTTCTGGCCGTGCGCCATGATGGCGAAGCGGTCGCAAACGCGGAACGCGTGGTAGAGATTGTGGGTGACGAAGACGCAGCTTACCCCGCTCTCGGCCAGCTCGCGCATGATCGCCAGCACCTTCTCGGTCTCGCGCACCGACAGCGCGCTGGTCGGCTCGTCGAGCAGCAGGATGTCGCGCTTGAAGTGCACCGCGCGCGCGATCGCCACCGCCTGGGCCTGGCCGCCCGACAGCTCCTCGACCAGCAGATCGGGCGAGGTGATGCCGGCGATGCGCACGTATTTGTCGAGGATCTCGACCGCGGTCCGCCGCATTTCGCCCATGCGCATGAAGCCGAGCGGGCCCTGCGGCTCGCGCCCGGCGTAGATGTTGCGCATGATCGACATCGAACGGACCAGTGCGATGTCCTGGTAGATCGTCTGGATGCCGGCTTCCTCCGAGCGGCGGCGCGTGCTGATGTCCACCGGCTTGCCCTCGCGGAAGAACTGGCCGCGATCCGGCGTGACCACGCCGGAGAGGATCTTGATCAGCGTCGACTTGCCGGCGCCGTTGTCGCCGAGCAGGCCGACGACCTCGTTCCGCCGCACCTCGAAGTCCACGCTCATCAGCGCATTGACATGGCCGTAGGTCTTGGAGATGCCGCGCGCCTCGAACAGCGGGGTCGCGCCGGCCGTCCGCGGGGTGGCGGCCGCAGCGGCCGGTTCGCTGGTTTCCACGCTCATCGCGCGCCTCCTCCGGTCGCGGCCACGGCTAGAACCGTCGCCTGAACAGCTGATTGATGATGACGCCGAACACGATCATCATGCCGGCGAAGGCGTCGAGGTAATAGGTCGGCAGCTGGGCGTGGGTGGCGATGTTGCCGAGCAGGTAGTACACCGCCGAGCCGAACACGATGCCGATCACCGAGCCGCGGCCGCCGAACAGCGAGAGCCCGCTGACCACGCAGATCGCCACCGCATAGAGCTCGATGAACAGCTGCGGGTTGGTCTCCGCCTTGCCCAGGCGGGTGATCGAGAAAATGCCGGAGATCGTCGCGAAGACCGAGCTGAGCACGAAGGCGATGGTCTTGGTGCGCACGACGTTGATGCCGGCGAACTGCGCCGCCTTGGTGTCGCCGCCGGCGGCGAAGAAGTGATTGCCGAGGAAGTGCCGGTTCAGCAGCAGGTAGGCGATCGCGGCAAACACCAGGAACCAGAGGAACGAGGCGGGCAGGAAGCCGAACAGGTTGTCCCAGGTCGCTGCCTTGAAGTCCTCCGGCACCTTGATCGTCAGCGAGGTGCGCCCGCCATAGAGATTGACGATGTAGGGCGCGGCGGTGCGCACGATGAACAGCATCCCCAGCGTCGTGATGAACGACGGGATGCGGAAGTAGAGCGTGATGAACGCGTTGAGCAGGCCGATCGCCGTCGCGACCAGCAGCGCCACGATCAGCGAGATCGCCCAGGCGACGCCGTTCGCCGTCAGCCAGGCGCCCTCGCCCTCCGCGAACCAGCCCCACCCGGCGATGACCGGCGCGGAAGCGTCGTAGAAGGACGCCATCGCGAACGGGGCCGCGACGAAGACCGAGCCGACGGAGAGGTCGAACTCGCCGGCGATCATCAGCAGGCCGACGCCGAGCGCGACCACGCCGAAGGTCGGGATGGCGCGCATCAGCAGTGTCGCGTTGCGCTGCGACAGGAACAGGAAATCGTCGGGGAAGATCAGCGAGGCGACGATGCAGCCGGCCAGCAGCAGCAGGAACAGCAGCGCCACCGGGCCGGCCGGGTGCAGGCGCAGCCGGGTGAACCAGCCGGCACGCCGATAGCGCGCCTCCGCGTCGACCATGTGGGTGGCGGCGGTCATCGTCCCGGCTTCCGACACGCAGTACGACGGGCGACGCGGTGCACGCTCATGTCAGCGCCGCCCGCGTACCAGGGTGTTCAGAACGACCGCGGCGATAATCAGGGCGCCGAGCAGGCCCTTGAACAGCGTCTCCGGTGCCGCGATCAGCACCAGCACGTTGTCGACCGTCTCGATCAGCGCGGCGCCCAGGATCATGCCGAGCACCGTCCCGCGCCCGCCCATCAGGCTGACGCCGCCGACCACCACCGAAGCGATCACCTTCAGCTCGAAACCGCTGGTCACCGCGAAGGACGGCTCGATCTCGTTGATCATGGTCGCCTGCATGATGCCGGCGAATCCGGCCGCGGTGGCGCAGATGATGAAGGCGATCAGCTTGGTTCGCTTGACGTTCACGCCGACGGCGGTGGCGGCATCCCGGTTGCCGCCGGTGGTGAACATGTGGTTGCCGAGCCGGTGCCGGTTCAGCAGCAGGTGCGCGGCAAAGCCGATCAGGATCAGCCATACCATCTGGGCATAGAGCGGGCTGACGATCTCGCCGGTGAACAGAGTGGTCAGCGCATCGGTCTGCTTGCCCCCGGCCTGCTCGCAGGTGCGGCAGGGAAAGAACGGCATGCTGTCGGCCTGGTCGCTTTCCGGATTGATCGAAACGAAGCGGATCACACCGCGCAGGAAGAACATCATGCCGATGGTGGCGATGAACGACGGAATGCCGACCCACGCGGTCAGATAGCCGTTGAGCGCGCCGACGATCATCACCGCGACCAACCCGCCGATCAGGGCGAGGATCAGCGGCCATTCGAACTGCGCGAACAGGATCGCCACGATGAACGCCGCCAGCGTGTAGGTGCCGGCAGTCGAGATGTCGAACTCGCCGGCGATCATCAGCAGGCCGACGCCGATCGCCGCGATCGCCGTGGTCGGGATCTTCAGCGCCAGCAGCACGGTCAGGTTGTTGGTGGTGGCGAAGGCGAAGTTGGGCGTCGAGACGCTCCACACAAAACAGACCGCAAGAAACACGCCGTACACCAGCACGACGCTGATGCCCTGATAGCGCTTCAGGCCGACCAGCCATGGCGGGCCCTGGTCGCGGCGGCGCATCGCCGCAGGTCGGTTTCTGTCGTCTGGGTCACTGCCTCGAGCTGTCCCGAATGCCCCGGCCTGCCGCCGGCAGTGGCACCGGGCGCGACCGAGGTCGCGCCCGGCCCGGAGTCACATCCGCAGGATCACGGCCGGCGGGTCAGCGGTAGGTGCCGCCCCAGTCCAGCGCGAACTGCCCGTTCGACGCGTCGATCAGGTTGTTGCCGGTGTCGATGTCCGGCGGCGTCAGGCCATAGCGCACCGCATAGGCGGCGAACATCACCGGCAGGAAACCCTGCCAGAACGGCTGCTGGTCCATCGTCGCCGTCGTGATGCCGGCCATGATGTTTTCCATGATCTTCGGGTTGGTATCGAAGCCGCCGTTGGGGATGCTGTCGATGCCGGCCTCGGCCGCCGCGTCGGGCGCGACCGTGGTCGGCGTGGTGCCCAGCCCGATGATGCAGGTGATGTTCGGGTTGGCGATCAGCGCCTGCGAGATGATGGTCAGCGCCTCGGCATCGACCGTGCCGGTGCCGACGATCTCCGACGTCACGCCGGCCGGCTCCAGCGCCGACTGCACGCCCTGCGCGCGCTCGATCGCATAGGTCAGCTCGGGGAACTCGACCGGCAGCAGGCAATGGTCGCCTGCCCCCAGGTTATGCTCATCGATCATGCGCTGGCCGATGATGTTGCCCGACGCCAGGAAGTCCTGACCGACGAAAGCCTGGCGGGCGTTGCCGGCCGCATGCTGCGGATCGTCGATGTTCTGGGCGATGACGATCAGGCCGGCGTCGACCGCCTTCTGCACCGCCTCGTCCAGCGCATCCGGCACTGTGATCGTCGGCAGCACCGCATCCTGCCCCTCGGCGATGGCGGTCTCGATCAGCTCCGCGTGACGGGCGGCATCGCCGTCGGCGTTGACATAGGTCAGGTCGACCTGGAACAGGCGGGCCGCCTCTTCCGCGCCGAATTGCATCGGCTGGAAGAAGGTCGCGCCGGAGCAGCAATGCTGGATGAAAGTGACCTTTACCGGTGCCAGCTCCTGTGCCGTAACGGCGCTGGAAATACTGACCAATGCGGTAGAACCGGCGATGGCAAGCGCTGTACGCAGTCCGATAGGCGTAGTAGTCCCTGTCCGCACGACCTTCCTCCCCTTTATTCAGTCGTTGCCGAATTATTAGTCGGGTCAGCTTAGGTCGCCGCCAAGCCGCGCGCAAGGGCGCCAAGTCGGGCGAGAAAACAGCGGCGCAGGACCGACGGCGGCGATTACAGCGCCGCCGCGGATCGGTTGATAATCCGCGCCGCGCCGCCGCGGCCGCCAGCGAGGAGGGAATGCGCGATGGATTCGCCGGAACATGCAGCAGACTGGCTTGCCGGTTCGATCATGCAGGCGCGCGGCGTCGCCGGAGGCGTCGGCGGTACGACCCACCAGTTGACCGAGGCGGTGCAGGGCACCTTCCACTACACCATCGGGCCCTATTCGGCGCCGGTGCTGACCGTCAGGCCGGGCGACCGCATCGTGGTCGAGACCCGCGACGCCTTCGAGGGCGCGATCAAGACCGAGGCGGACAAGCCGAAGGACAAGCTGCGGATGCCCTTCGTCAACCCGCAGAACGGGCCGATCATGGTCGAGGGCGCGGAGAAGGGCGACGCGCTGGCCGTGCACATCGAGAGCATGGCGCCGCGCGGCCCGAACCCGCGCGGCACCTGCTGCATGATCGAGGAATTCGGCGCGCTGACCGGCACCTACTATACCGCCATGCTGAACGACCCGCTGCCGGAGGTGGTGCGCAAGGTCGACGTCGACGAACACAACGTCTACTGGAGCGACCGCGTCACCCTGCCCTATCGCCCGCATATCGGCACGCTCAGCTGCTCGCCGGAAATCGACAGCATCAACTCGCTGACGCCGGACAACCACGGCGGCAACATGGACCTGCCGGACATGGGCCCGGGCAGCATCACCTATCTGCCGGTGCGCACCGCCGGCGCGCGCCTGTTCATCGGCGACGCGCACGCCTGCCAGGGCGACGGCGAGGTCTGTGGCGTCGCGGTCGAATACCCCTCGACCACGACCATCCGGGTCGACCTGATCAAGGGCTGGACGATCCAGTGGCCGCGGCTGGAGAACGACCAGGTGATCATGGCCATCGGCAGCGCCCGCCCGTTGGAGGACGCCACCCGCATCGCCTATCGCGAGCTGGTCCGCTGGATGGTCGCCGACTTCGGCTTCGACCAGTGGGACGCCTACATGATGTTGAGCCAGTGCGGCAGGGTCCGCCTCGGCAATTTCGTCGACCCGAAATACACGGTCGGCGCCGCCATCTCGAAACGGTACCTGGCCTGAATCGGCCGGAACAGGGGAGGAAACAAGCATGGATCTGCAACTGAAGGGCAAGAAGGCGCTGGTCACCGGCGGCTCCAAGGGCATCGGCCGGCGCATCGCCGACCTGCTGGCCGAAGAAGGCTGCGACGTCGCCGTCTGCGGCCGCAACGCCGGCGATGTCGACGACGCCGTCAAGGCGCTGGCGGCGCGCGGGGTGCGGGCCAGCGGCCGCGCCCTCGACGTCGGCGACGGCCCGGCGCTGGCGCAATGGGTCAACGATGTCGCCGCGGAGTTCGGCGGGCTCGACGTCGTGGTGCCGAACGTCAGCGCGCTGGCCATCGGCCAGGACGAGAACGCCTGGAACGCCCAGTTCCAGATCGACATGCTGCACACGATCCGCACCGTGAATGCGGCAATGCCCCATCTGGAGAAGTCGCCGGCCGGGTCGATCGTGGTGATCTCCAGCGTGTCGGGCCGCGAGCTCGACTTCGCCGCCGGCGCCTACGGCGCAATGAAGGCGGCGCTGATCCACTACACCCAGGGCCTGGCGCTGCAGCTCGCGCCCAAGGGGATCCGCGCCAATTCGGTCTCGCCGGGCAACATCTACTTCAAGGGCGGCCCGTGGGATCACATCGAGCAGAACATGCCCGACCTGTTCAAGCAGGCGCTGGCGCTGAACCCGACCGGCCGCATGGGCAAGCCGGAAGAGATCGCCTATGCCGCGGTGATGCTGGCCAGCCCACGGGCCAGCTTCATCACCGGCTGCAACCTGGTCGCCGACGGCGCGTTGACCCGCGGCGTGCAGTACTGAGCCGGCCGCGGCTGCTCCGGCCATGCTCCGGGGCGGCCGCGGCGGACCGGCTCACGGTCGCCAGGCCACCTCGACCGCGATGGCGCCGGGACCGGACAGCGCGAACGGCCGGCCGGATCCAAGCGCCGCCGCCGGACCTCCGGTCGCGGGCGCTCGCATCGCGGAAAGACGCGGGACCCTGCACCATCGACCCGACGGTGCAAGGCCGAAGGGCTTGACGGAGCCGGCCATGCCCTTCTCGACCCGAGCGCGATGGCATCGCGCGGTTCGGCGGTCAATCCGACTGTCGCCATGCGCCGGAGCCTGGGAGGCCGGGTTGGGAAAGCTGGCGGCCATCCTGGCCGCCCTTTTCCTGCTGGCCGCCTGGTGCATGCCGGCATCTGCCCATTTCATGACCGGTGCAAACATCCGGGTCGTCCATCTGGCAACGGATCGGGACGGCCTGATCGCCTTTGCCCGGATCAGCTTCGCACTGGTCGTCGCCGACGGGCTCGGCCCGCAGCGAGAGGACGGCACATTCCTGCCCGCGCCCTACACCACCAACCGCCTCATCGACGGCGCCGCGGTCCATTTCGTCGACCCGGATGCGATCCGGGCCGACCCGCAGGGGCTGGCCCATCTCGTTGCCGACGGGCACGTGCTCCGCGACCAGAACGGCGTTGCGCTGGCGCCGGAGGTGCTGGCCGTGCGCCTGCAGCTGCGCGGCCGGGTGCCGCCGTTCAACACATTGGACGAGGCGCGTGCGGCGCTCGACGGCCCGGTCTACCCTGATTTCGACGGCGCGGTCGAGGTGTCGTCCGCGCTTGTCGACGTGGCGCTGCGATACCCCGATGCCGGCACGCCATCGCTGCTGACGCTCGAGGGCAGGCTGCTGCCTGGCACTCTGGCGCCGGATGCGACGGTCAACCTGATCGTGCTGCACGATCCCGGCGGCGCAAGCTGGTCGCAGCAGCGCGACGGGCTGCTCGAACGGCCGGTGACCGTCTACGAGGCACCGCTGCGTGCCAGCCTGCGCTTCGCGGCGCAGGGCGCCCTGCACATCCTCGAAGGTCTCGACCACATTTTCTTCGTGCTCTGCCTCGTTGCCGGGGCGGGCAGGCTCGGCGGCCTGGCTTGGCGCGTGACCGGCTTCACCCTGGGCCACAGCGTCTCGCTGACCGCCGGCTATTTCGGCGTCGGCCTCGCAGATCCCTGGTTCGTGCCCGCCGTCGAGATCGGCATCGCACTGACGATCGTCTATGCCGGCGTCGCCGCCATGCGGCCGATGCAACACGGGGTCGGCACCTTCGTGGTCACCGCCGCGCTGGGCGTGCTGCACGGGTTCGGCTTTTCCAGCGCCCTCGCCGACCTGGCACCCGCCGATGCGCCGGGCGCGGCCGTCCGGCTCGCCGCCTTCAACGTCGGGGTCGAGGGCGGCCAGCTTGCCGTTGTCGCGGTGGTCTGGACCGCGCTCGCATGGATCGGGCGGCGCTCCGCGGACCGGCGCAGGCGCGCTGCCCGGGCGCTGGCCACGGGCGCCGTCTGGATCGGTTCGGTCTGGACCATCGAACGGATCGGCCCGCTCGCCGACACGCTCTGGGGTTGACGCCGACCCGGCCGCGACGCGCCTGAAGCCGACCCAAGAGAAACCGGCCCGGTTCGCGTGAACCGGGCCGGCTGAATTGGACAGTAAACGTCGATCGAGATCGACCTCCGATCGGATGAAGCCATCCGATCGGAGACACGTCGATCGCTTCCAACAGGTTAGAGCACCTTTTCTGCGCCCGTATTCACGCAGGATGCCCTAGCGCAGCATCGCCAGCTGGGTGCCGGTCGCCGTACCGAGCGAGGCCTGGTCGGTCGCCGGGGCGGCCGCGCCGTCGGCCACCGGCGTGTCGAGGCCGCTGCCGAAGTTGAACAGCCACATGTTCAGCAGGTCCTGCAGCGACAGGCCGGGGTCGAGCGCCGGACCAGCCGCCGCGCCACCGGCCGCCGGCTCCAGGTTCGGCAGGCCGCCCTGGTCCTGCTGCTCGCCGGTCTGCTGCTGGCTGCCACCGCCGCCGCAGGCCAGGCGCAGGCCGCCGTCGACCGGGGTCAGCGTGCAGTTGCCGCCACCCGCCGCCGGGGCAAGGCTGGCCAATCCACCTTCCTCGGTCAAGTACGCGTAGGGATCGCCGAAAACGTTGTCGAAAACGTTGTCAGCGTCGCGATCCGACCGCGGCCTGGGCCCGAGCTCATCACCCGGTGCCTGCGAGTCGTGTGTCTGGCGGGCGAGGAACAGGATCAGAGCCTGGGCTAGGAAGGCCAGGGTGTCCGGCGACGGCGTGGCGAAGCTGGCCACATCGCCCGGCTGGAAGGCGAACGGCCCCAGCCCGGTCTGGCCCGGGAACCGCTCTTCGTTGCTGTCCACGCCGTCGGCCAGGAACAGGCTGGCGTCGACCGCGCCGAAGTTCTGCGCGTTGACGGCGGCCTGCGAGGCGGCGGTGCCCCACCAGTTCTCCGGCGCCAGCACCTGGCCCTCGTCGGCGAAGTTGGCGATGGCGAAGCCGCCGTTCGGACGGTTGTCGAAGGCGTCGACCGCGCCCGGCAGGTAGTTGTGGATCACCAGCAGGCCGTCGGCCGAGATCGGACCGTCATAGCCGCCTTCCTCGCCGAAGCCGCGCCCGAAGGTGGCGACCGCACTGGTCGGCGAGCCGGTCTCCGGATCGAAGCCGATCTGGATGCCGGGGCCGCCGTTGCCGGCGATGTAGTTCTGGAACACCTCGGCGAAGCCCTGGTCGCCCAGGCCCTGCTCGAACAGGATCCCGGCGCCGGTCAGGCGGCCGTAAGAGTAGCCGTCGTAGCCGCCGGCCAGCGACAGCGTCTCGACCTGGTCCTCGATCTCCTCGCCGGGCTCTTCCTCGACCAGCCGCTGGCCGTTGTCGACGATGAAGTTGTTGTGCACGAACACGTAGCTCGCCTCGCGCTCTTCCTCGTCATAGACCAGCGTGTCGATCAGCTCGTTGTCCACCGACAGCGGGCCGCCGATGTTGGCGAACTCGATGCCGTTGTCGCCCGATCCGGTGATCATGTTGCGCTGGATCTGGACGATAGAGCCGAAGTCGATCGAACCGGCGAAGTCGATGCCGTCGTCGTGGATGCCGACCACACGGCCCAGATTGCCGGCGAAGCCGTCGCCGAAGTCGAGCTCCGACAGCACCACCGGGATCTCCGGGTCGTACGGCGCGCCGCCGTCGACATAGTCGGCCGCGCCGTTCAGGTCGATCACCACCAGGCCGCCGTCGACGCTCTGACCGTAGCCCCCGCCGAAGCCGAAGCCGCCGTCGTAGCCGCCGAAGGACGCCGTCGACAGGTTCGACAGCGACATCTGGCCGACATCGTCGTAGCGGTTGTCGAACTCGAAGCCGAAGCCTGTGCCGAAGTGGATGCCGTCGCGGCCGCCGATGATCGAGGTGTTCTGCTCGACCAGCAGGTTGGGCTGCGCCGGGTCGGTCAGCACCGTGCCCTCGAGCGGATCGTCCTCGGACGTCGGCGCGCCGGCCCGGTCGGCGCTGACGCCGGAGCCGTGGACGCCGTTGACCTGGATGCCGTCGCCGTGCAGGCCGCTGATCAGCCAGTTGTTGCCGATGCGCACGTTGGCATCCGCGATCGCCCAGGCCTCGAAGCCGGCACCGAAGTAGTCGTTGTACTCGTAGTACCCGACGAAGCCGGCATAGCCGTGGTCGATCAGGATGCCGTTGTGGCCGCCGACGATCCAGCCGTTGTCGTGGATGTCGAGGTTCCAGTCGGACGATGCCGGGAAGCCGGCCAGCGTCAGCGCGCTGCGCTTCTCGTCCATGTACTCCGGCTGGTCGAACACGCCGCGGACCAGGATGCCGTTGTCGCGATGGCCGACGATGGCGCCGTTGTGACCGATCTCGACCTCGGCGCCGTCGATGGCGACCGCGCTGCCCTCGACGTAGAGGTTGTAGATCGACAGCTCGCCCTCGAGGTCGAAACCGCCCAGGTCGAACCCGTCGAAGCCGGGCCCGAAGCCGCCGGACGCGGCCGCCAGCGGCTCGCCGACCAGGAAGCTGCCGCCGTCGTAGCCGCCCTCGGCGTCGTAGATGAAGCCGACATTGGCATAGAGGCGATAGCCGTGGTCGAGCGCGATGCCGTTGTCCCGGCCGACGATCAGGTCGTTGCCGTTGATCGCCAGCTCGGTGCGGTCGAGGTCGTACTCGGGCATGTCGGCCAGCGCCACGCTGGACCGCGACACGCTCTCGTCGCGCACGCCGCCGACCCAGATGCCGTCGTCGCGCTCGCCCTCGATCTTGTGGTTGTCGACGATGCGGACCGCCGCGTTGTCGATGGCGTAGGCGGACAGGTTCAGGCCGAAATAGCCCTCGTAGATCGAGGAGTCGTCGAACGTGTAGGCATAGGCGAAGCCGCCGAACTCGACCCCGCGGGCCAGCGCGATCCCGTTCTCCTCCCCGCGGATCAGGCCGTTGTGGGCGATCAGCAGGTCGGGGCCGAAGCCGCCGGAACCGCCGATGCTGGCAACGGTCGGGCGATTCGTCTCGCCGTTGCCGCCACGGACGCCGGCCACGCGGATGCCGTTCTCGTCGTCGCCGACGATCCGGTCGTTGTGGACGATGCGGACGCTGGCGTTGTCGATCGCCCAGGCATCCAGTTCCACATTGACGTCGAACGGATAGTAGTAGCCGAAGTTCTCGTAGTCGGTGCGCAGGCCGAGGCTGAAGTCGAAGCCGCGGCCCAGGTTGATGCCGTTGTCGCCGCCGCGGACCAGGTCGTTGTGGGCGATCACCAGGCTCGCGCTCGGCGACGGCTGCCAGCCGCCGTCGTAGCCGGACAGCGCGATATTGTCGCCGATGAACCCACCCTGCTCGACCGCGCGGATGCCGCCGACGAAGATGCCGTCGTCGTGGCGCCCGCGGATCTCGTCGTTCCAGGCGATGGTGACGTCGGCATTCTCGATCGCCCAGGCGCTGACCGCGAGGTCGATCGATACGCCGTCCGACAGCAGGTCTGCCAGCTCGCCGAGATCGTCGATGTCCCAGCCGGTCGCGACCAGGCTGCCCGGACCGGCGGCGCGGAAGGTCTCGCCGCCGTCATAGGAGAAGTCCCACACCGTCAGGTCGAAGCCGCGGCGCAGGTTGATGCCGTTGTCGTGGCCTTCGATCTCGCCGTTGCCGACGATCGTCACCTCGGTCGCCGGCAGCCAGCCGCCGCCGAACGAGGCCGCGGCGAAGTCCGACGGACCGTCATAGCCGCCCTGCGGCAGGTTGCTGTGGATGCCCTGGATCTGGATGCCGTCGTCCCACTTGCCTTCGATCTCGTGGTTGCCGGCGATCAGCACCTCGGCGTTCTCCACCGCCCAGCCGCTCAGGGTGAAGGCGTCGGCGTACCAGTCGTAGCCGCCCTCGATCACCCGCGAGATCAGGATGCCGTTGTCGTGGCCCTGGATCCGGTGGTTGTCGACGATGGCCAGGTTGGGGTTGTCCCAATCGAAACCGAAGCCCGAGCCGCGGACGCCCTCGACCCAGATGCCGTTCTCGTCCTCGCCCTGGATCAGCCAGTTGTCGCTGATCGTGACCTCGGCCTGGTCGATCGACCAGCCGCCGCCGAAGCCGCCGAAGGCGAGCCGGGTGAGTTCGTAGTCGGGCTGTCCGAAGTGGATGCCGTTGTTGCCGCCGACGATGAAGCTGTTGTCATCGATGACGACGTCGGTGTTCCAGTCGACGACACCGGAGAACTCGATGCCGCTGTCGTGGTTGCCGAGGATCTTGAAGTTGTCGGCGATCAGAACGAAGGCACCGTCCTGCACCAGGTCGTCGAAATCGATGCCGTCGCGCGACCCCTCGATCCAGTGGTTGTCGAGGATCCGCACGGAGGCCCCGTCGACGCCCTCGTCGAATACGATGCCGTCGCCGTCGCGGCCTTCGACGCGGTGGTTCCAGGCGATCATCACGTCATGGGCGCCGCCCTCGACGTCGCCGGCGAAGTGGATGCCGTTCTCGCCGCCGACGATGTCGTTCCAGGCGATGAAGATGTCCTCGTCGCCGTGGCCGACATTGCTGGTATCGCCGAAGAACACTATGCCGTCGTCGCCCGCGCGGATGTCGTTGCGGGTGATGTCGACCTCGGCCCAGTCGTTGATGCGATCGCCGAACTTGATGCCGTTCTCGCCGACCGCATAGGGCACCAGGGTGAAGCCGTTCCAGTAGTAGCCGATCGCATTGCGGTCGATCTCGACGGCGGCATGGTCGGTGATCCGGCCCGAGAACTCGATGCCGTCGTCGCCGGCCGAGATGATGTTGCCGTCGTTCCAGCCGCCGATCAGCACGGTCGCCCAGTCCTCGACATCGCCGCGGAAGCGGATGCCGTCGTCGTCGGCCTTGATCTGGTTGTCGGTGATCACGATCGCGGCGTCGTCGCGGATGTCGCCGCGGAACTCGATGCCGTCGTCCGGGATGGTGCGCGGGCTGAGCGGCGCGTTCAGGCTGGCGGCGTAGAAGCCGATGCGGTTGCCGTCGATAGTGATGACGGAGCCTTCGCCGATCCAGTCGTCGAAGTGGATGCCGTCGAGGCCGCCCTCGTTGTCGTCGTCATAGGCCTGGCTGACCTGGATGATGTTCGACGCGCCCGAGGTCCGGCCGCCGTCGCCGATGTTGACCGTCGAGTGGCGGATCTGCTCGTCGAACCAGATGCCGGCACCCTCGTGGCCCTGATCGGTGTTGGCCCAGATGATGTTGTCGTGGATGTCGATGTCCGACCACGCAACCTCGCCGCCGACATAGATGCCGTGGTTCTCGGCATGGATGCCGTGGTTGTTGCCGGCAATCAGCACCGTGGCGCCGTTGATCGACGAGAACTCGATGCCGTTGTCGCCCGCGACGATGTTGTGGTTGTCGAGGATGTTCACGACGCTGCCGCCGTTGAGCGCATTCTCGAAGTCGATCGCGTCGTCGTCGTCGCCGGTGACGCTGTCGTTGTCGGCGATCACCACCAGCGCGTTGTTCGTCACCGAGCCGATGAAGTCGATGCCGTCCTCGTCGCCATAGATCTCGTGGTTGGCAAGGATGCGCACCTCGGCGTCGTTGATGCCGCCGGCGATGCGGATGCCGTTCTCGCCGTTGCCCTGGATCAGGCTGTTGTGGGCGATGCGGGTGTCGTGGCGGAAACCGGAGATTCCTGCGGCGAAGTTGATGCCGTTGTCGTCGCCGATGATGCCGTTGTGGTGGATGTAGAGCTCCTGCTCCGTCACCGGGCTGACCTGGGCGTTGTTGACGTGGCCCTGGAACAGGATGCCGTCGGAGCCGGCGTTGATGGTGTTGTAGCCGATGTCGACCAGCGCCTCGCCGGTCAGCGTCGACAGGAACGAGATGCCGTCGTCGCCGGCGACGATGCGGTTGCCGTCGGTGTTGGCGCCGATCAGGATGTGGGCGCTGCCGCCGACCGAACCGGTGAACTGGACGCCGTCGTCTTCGGCCAGCATCCAGTTGTCGACGATCGCGATCTCGGCGTTGCCGCCGGCGCCGCCGCGGAACTCGATCGCGTCGTCGCCGACAGCCTGCTCGGCCAGCGGACCGGCCAGCGCCGGAGCGGTATAGCCGATGCGGTTGCCGTCGATGGTGATGGCGACGTCGCCGGCGATCTGGTTCACGAACAGGATGCCGTCGTTGTCGGCCACGCTGCCGCCGGCATTGGCGTTGACCGCGATGATGTTCGACTGGTTGCCGGGCGCGCTGCCGCCGTTGCCGATGTTGACGACCGAGGTGCCGCCGACCGTGCCGCCGAAGTAGATGCCCGCGCCCACGGCGTCGTTGTCCAGGTTGGCCTGGATGATATTGTCGTGGATGTTCAGGGTGGCGTTGGTCACCGCCGCCAGGAACGAAATGCCGTGGTCGGCCGCGAAGATCCCGGCATTGTTGCCCTGGATCAGCACGCTCGACCCGCTGACGCCGCCGGCGAACTGGATGCCGTCCTCGCGCAGCGAGTTGATGTTGCTGTTGTCGGTGATCTCGATGCCCGCGCCCGGCCCGGCGAAGGTGGTGTTGACCACCTTGTCGAACTCGATCGCGTTCATGTTGGCGAAGATCGAGTTGTCGTCGATCACCACCTGCGACGCACCGGTGACCGACTGGAAGTCGATGCCGTTGCCGTCGCCGTTATTGGCCAGGCCGACGCGCGCGCCGCTGGTGCCGATGGTGTTGCCCTCGATCACCATGCGGGCATTGCCGCGCAGCGACTGGTTCTGGTTGCCGCCGATGGTGTCGAACACGCCGATACCGTCGTCGCCGGCCGCGATCACGTTGTCCGCGATCCGCACCGTCGATTCGCCGCCGATCCCATTCCAGAACGAGATGCCGCGGTCTTCCTGGCCGCCGCCGGCGCTGATCGTGTTGCCGACGATGCCGATGCCGGAATGGCCGGCGACGCCGGTGTTCACGAAGCCGTCGAAGCGAATGCCCATGTCGCCGAACGAGGTCGCCGCCCCGCCGGTGGTGTTGAGCACGTCGATCTCGTTCCAGCCGATCAGCACGCGGGTGCTGCCGCCGATCTCGCCGCCGAAGTAGATGCCGTCGTGCAGCGTGCCGCCGCCGGCAACGGCGTTGCCGACGGTGATGTCGTTGCCGTTGCCCGGCGCGCTGCCGATGCGGACCTGGGAGTCGGTGACCGTGCTGGCGAAGTGAATGCCGTCGCCGTTCAAGCCGACCTGGTTGCCGGCATCGATGATGTTGCCGTTGATGTCGATCGACGAACCGCTCACCGTGCCGACGAAGTGCACGCCGTTGTCGGCGCCGGCGACCAGCGGGTTGTCGTTGATCTCGACCAGCGCGCCGTTCACCACGTCGCCGAGCTCGATACCGTCGCCGCCGATGCCGGTGACCGTGCTGCCGGTGACGCGGAAGGTGCCGCCGCTGACCGTGTTGTTCTGGTCGTCGTTGGAGCCGATGCCGTCGTCGGTGCCGGTGATGGTGCTGTCGGCGATCTCCAGCGTGCCGGTGATCGACCCGAGCAGGTTGACGCCGCGCTTGTCTGCGCCGGTGCCGTCGATGGTCGCGCCATCGATGGTGGCCAGGCCGGCGATCGGGTCGAACTCGACGCCGTTGTTGCCGCCGGTATAGCTGCCGCCGGTGATGTGCGCCTGGGCGCCGCTGCGGATCGACTGGTGGAAGTCGATCGCCTCGTCGCTGTCGGACACGATGGTCACGCCGGCGATGGCGACGTTGGCGCCGCTGTGCAGCCCCTGCTGGAAGTTGATGCCGTCGCCGTCGATCGGGCCGTTGTTGCCGGCGGCGCTGTCGATCGTACCGCCGCTGATGTCGATCGTCGCGGCGTTGATGCGCTGGAACAGGATGCCGTTCAGCACCTCGGTTCCATCGAGGCCGATCGTGTTGTCGAGAATGTCGATGTCGGCATTGTTGCCGATGGTGTCGGCGAAATCGATGCCGGTGCCGAGGGCCAGGATCGCGTTCAGCCCGATGTGCACGGTCGACCCGCTGACGGCGCCGAAGAAATGCACGCCGTCGTCGAACGCGTCGATGCTGTTGTCGTCGATGGTGACCTGCGTCGCCGCGCCGACCACGTCGCCGGAGATCAGCACGCCGTCGCCGCCGCCGCCCGGATTGTTGGTGTCGCCGTCGGCATTGCCCTCGATGGCATTGCCGCTGATCGAGACCACCGCCCCGTCGCTGATCGCGACACCGGCGCCGTCGTTGAGGCTCAGCAGGTTGATGCCGTCGCCGTTGCGGCCGGTGATCTGGCCGTTGTCCGCGATGGTGAAGCTGCCGCCGCGGATGCCCTCGATCACCTGGATGCCGTCGTCGTTGCCGAGCACTTCGTCGTTGCCGGTGATGGAGACCGTGCTGTCGATCACCTGCTGGCGGAAGTCGATGGCGTCGCTGAAGTCGGCGGTACCGTCACCCTCGATCCGCGCGTTGTCGGTGATCTGGATGATGGCATTGGTGACGTTGGCGTCGAAGCGCAGGCCGTTGTCGTTGCCGCGGATCAGGCTGTTGCCGGTGACGACCAGCGTGTCGCCGCTCAGGCTCTCGCTGGCCGCGATGCCGACGTCGCCCACGTCGATCGCGTTGTTGCTGATCGTGGTGGTGCCGCCGACATTGGCCAGGACGATGCCGTTGCCGGTCACCGTGAAGCTGTTGCCGTCGATGATGCTGTCGACCGCGCTGCTGGCGCCGGAGCCGAGCACGATGCCGTTGCCGGCGCCGCTGAAGACGAACGGGTCGACGCTGACGCCGTCGACGTCTTCGCCCGGCGCATTGCCGGAGGTGCCGGTCACGTCGGCGACGACCAGGCCGGCGCCGACCCCGGCCGGGCCGAAGTTGCTGTAGGCGTCGACACTGTTGCCGTCGATCACCGGCGTGCCGCCGGACGTGGCGATGCCGGTGAGCTTGAGGTCGTCGACCCAGACCTCGACCGAGCCGCCATAGGTGCCGGAGCCGACCACCACCTGGTTGGCGTTGATCAGCCCGGCCGTGTTGACCGCCAGCTGGATGCTGTTGGCGTAGGTGCCGCCGTCGACCACGGCGGCGCCGAAGTTGACGAGGCCGCGCGAGGTGTCGTCGGCCCAGTGCAGGATCCGCTGCTCCAGCGTGACCAGCTCGGCCGCGCTCATATCGCCGGCCAGAGTGCCCTCGAACAGGGCGCCGGTCGCGTCGATGATCAGTTCGGGCGTCGGCGTGCCGCCGTTGCCGACCACCTGGATGAACAGCGAATTGCCGCCGTTCAGCTCGCCGAAGCTGGTGTTGCCCAGGTTGAACGCGCCCGAGCCGATGGTGCCGAAATACAGCCCCGTCGCCCAGCCGGAGGTCGAGCCCGCGCCGCCGATCGTGACGTCGTTGAACGTCAGGTTGCCGACCTCGCTATAGCCCTGGATGCCGATCAGCGGCGCCAGATAGCTGCCGTCGACGGTGACGTTCTCGAAGGCGATGTCGCCCATCGGCTGCACGCCGTTCGGGAACACGCCGCTGTCGACGCCGCGGATCTGGATGCCGTAGCGGCCCTGGCCGCCGCCGGTGATGTCGACATTGGTCAGGTCGGCGTCGCCGTTGAAGAAGAACAGCTGCAGGTCGCCGCGGCCGGCCGACCCGCCCGCGGTACGGCCGTTGTCGATGAAGACGGCGTTGGAAATGCCGACATAGTCGATCGGTGAGGCCGTGTGCGTGCTCTGGCTGCCCTGCACCGCCAGGCCGTTCTCGACGAAGCCCTCGATATGGACGTCGTCGACCAGAAGCTGGTCGAGATCGGCCGTCACGTCGGCGAGAATGCCGTACTGGCCGGTGCCGCCGCCGAGGATCCGGAAGCCCTGGATGCTGACGGTGCCGCCGGTGGTGCCGCTGACCAGGATCCCGGTCCCGGAGCCGACGTTGAGCGTCGTCGTATTGGTCGAGCCGTCGCCCTGGAGCGTCAGGGCGCGGTCTACCAGCACATTCTCATTGTAGACGCCATCACCGACGGTGACCAATGCGCCGGCCTGCGCGAACTGGACGCCCTGGTTGATCAGCGCGGCGTTCGAAAGCACGTTGATCAAGCCGGCGTCGGTATTGATCTGAGCATCCGAGGCAAGCGAGGTGCCGCCGCCAACGGAGCTGCGCGTATGGATCCGGCCATCGAGATTGAGTTCAGCCACTTCGATGTCGACCGGCGCCGCAATCAGCCCCAGACCGATGATGCTGGTTCCCGCAGCCACGTCGACGACATTGAGCGCGCCGGTGCCCAGCGTAACGTCGTGATAGAGATTGACGGTCGGCGCGCTCAGGGAAAGGTCGTTCCCGGTGATCGCGTCCCCGAATATCGGAATGTGGCAACCGCCCGGAATGATCGCGCACGGGAATCCGGTAGTGATCACATTCTCGCCGATGATGACGTTGCGCGCGGTGCTGATGTCGATGTCTTCGGCGGTGCTGATGCTGTTCGTGGCCCAAAGGTGGACATCGGTTGAGAACAGCGTGTTGGCCAGCGCCTGCTGGTCGACCACGAGGATCGGGAATGCGCCGCCCGAAAGCGCATCGAGACCGATATTGACCGCCATCAACGCCGGATTGATGCTGCCAAGCACGATGTTCTGCGGATCGAGCAGCAGCAAACCGGTGTTGCCGCTGGCCGCACTGGTGTCGACACTGCCGGCATAGCCAAGCACGCCGCCAGAAACCTCGACGAGGCCGCCATCGCCGCCGTTGGCGCCGCCCCGTGCGGCGACCATGCCGAAGAATGCAGTGGCATCGTCGGCCCACACCACCGCGGTGCCGCCGTTGCCGCTGTCGGTGGCGCTGGCGTCGATCTCCGCCGCCGCGTCGACATAGGCGATGGAACTGGTCGGGACATAGCCGCCGGCGTCGAAGCCGGAATCGGCGATGATGGTGGTGACGGAATCCTGGCGCGCATACTGGATGCCGCTGCCGACATTGGCGCCGCCCTGCAGCGAGCCGCCGACCAGCGCGGTGCCGCCGCCGGCCGGGCCGGAGACGTCGATGTCCGCACCCGCGTTCAGCGCCACCGCGTCGCCCAGCACGTGCACCGTGCCGCCGGCCGTGCCGGCCTCCGCACCCGAGGCGTCCAGCGTGCCCGCCACCTGCACCGCGCCGGCGCCGTCGCCGCCGACCAGCGCGATCTGCCCGTCGCGGCCCTGGATCGAGCGCGCCTGGATCACGCCGTCCATGTTGATCGCGTTGTCGACGATCCCGCCCACCGCCTCCGCGGTCAGGATCACCGTGCCGCCGTCGGCATAGATCTGGCCCGAATTGCTGACCAGCGCGTCCAGCGGGTTGCCGTTCGCGTCCACCGGCGCGGCCTGCGTCGGCGCCGTCACCGCGAAGTTGACCAGACCGTCGCCGTAGAAGTCGATCGTCGCCGCCGTGCCCGACGCCAGCACCACCGCACCGGTGCGCGCCTGGATGATGCCGTTGTTCGCCACCCCCGGCGCCACCAAGGCCGCCAGACCCCGGTCGCCCACCGTGATCGTGCCGTCGTTGGTCACGCTGGCATCGGCAAACCGGTCGTCATACTGGTCGAACACCAGGTCGCCGGCCATGAAGTTGGTGTTGATGATGTCCAGCGTCGTCGCCGTGATCGCCGCCACGTCGATGTTCGCCGAAGCCCCGAACGCGATGCCGGCCGGGTTGACCAGCGTGATCTGGCCGTTCGCCGTCAGCGAACCCAGGATCACCGAGGCCTCGCCCGACAGCACCCGGTTCAGCGCCGCCGCCAGCTCCGACGGCTGGATGAAGTTCACGCTCTCGTTCGCACCCACGTCGAACGACTGCCACTCGATGATCACCCGCTCGGAATTCTGCTCGATAGTCACCGTGTTGGTGCCGTAGGTGATCGTCGCATCGCCCTCGATCACCACCCCGCCTTCCGGGCCGGCCAGCGCCGGGCCCGCCGCCAGCGCCAGGCACAAGGCGGTGCCGCACAGCAGCGTGGCTGACACCGGCAGCCGACGCGAAACGGGTGACGACGCCGGAGTGGAGACGAGCGGGGTCGGGAACAGCTGATTCATGGCATCCGCGCAACGTGGGGGGCCATTGCGGTCTGGCCGAAAAGATTCACGGCGCGATCGCCGCCGCGCCGAAGAAATCTTCGTTAACTCATTACTAAAGTTGAAATTAATTCAGCTTAATTAACCATGATCAAAAGGTGAGCAACTTCTACTTATGCCTGCACAACAACTACTACATACCCTCTTCGGAGAATTGCGCCGCAATACATAGGTAGGCCGCGACGATCTTCTGCAACGCTATGGCGCGCCAAGCTGCGGCAGGTTGCGGAACAGGTCCAGCGCCTCCGGGTTGGCCAGCGCCTCGGCGTTCCTGATCGGCCGGCCGTGCACGGCCTCGCGGACCGCCAGCTCGACGATCTTGCCGGAGCGGGTCCGCGGAATGTCGGCCACCGCAACGATCTTCGCGGGCACGTGCCGCGGGGTGCAGTTGCTGCGGATCAGCCCCTTGATCCGGCCGGTCAGGTCATCGTCCAGCTGCGCGCCGTCGCGCAGGCGCACGAACAGAACGACGCGCACGTCGCCCTGCCAGTCCTGGCCGATCACCAGCGATTCGACGATGTCGTCGAGCTTCTCGACCTGGCGATAGATCTCGGCGGTACCGATGCGCACCCCGCCGGGATTCAGGGTCGCGTCGGAGCGGCCATGGATCACGTAGCCGCCGGCCGCGGTGTGCTCGACATAATCGCCATGGGTCCAGATTCCCGAGAACCGCTCGAAATAGGCGGCGCGATAGCGGCTGCCGTCGGCATCGTTCCAGAATCCGACCGGCATCGACGGAAACGGCCGGGTGCAGACCAGTTCGCCCTTCTCGCCGCGCACCGGCCGGCCGTCGTCGTTCCAGACCTCGACCGCCATGCCGAGACCCGGTACCTGCAGCTCGCCGGCGCGGACCGGCTGGGTCGGATCGCCCAGCATGAAGCAGGAGACGATGTCGGTCCCGCCGGAGATCGAGGCCAGATGCACGTCGTCCTTGATCGCCTCATAGACGAAGGCGAAGCCGTCCGGCGACAGCGGCGAGCCGGTCGAGGCGACCGTGCGCAGCGCGCCGAGGTCGTGCGTCCTGGCCGGCGCGAGCCCGGCCTTGGCGACCGCGTCGATGTACTTCGCCGACGTGCCGAAGAACGTCGCCCGCTCGATCGTCGCGAAGTCGAACAGCACATTGCCGTCGGGATGGAACGGCGAGCCGTCGTAGAGCAGCAGCGTCGCCTGGCGGGCCAGCGCGCTGACCAGCCAGTTCCACATCATCCAGCCGCAGGTGGTGAAGTAGAACACCCGGTCGCCGGCGCGGATGTCGCTGTGCAGCCGGTGTTCCTTCAGGTGCTGCAACAGCGTACCGCCAACGCCATGGACGATGCATTTCGGCACGCCGGTGGTGCCGGAGGAATACAGGATGAACTGCGGCGCGTTGAAAGGCAGGCGCACGAAGGCGTGGTCGGCACCGGCATGGGCATCGAGATAGTCGTCCCACCACACCGCATTGGCAGCGCCGTCGGCCTCGGTGTCCGAGCCGGCATAGCCGACCACCACGACGCGGCGCAGTCCTTTCAGGCTGGGGGTGATCTGCCGCACCTTGGCCAGGCAGTCGAACCGCTTGCCGCCGTACCAGTAGCCGTCGGCGGCGATCAGCACCTTCGGCGCGATCTGCCCGAAACGGTCGATCACCCCGGCCGGGCCGAAATCCGGCGAGCAGGACGACCAGATCGCGCCGATGCTCGCCGCCGCCAGCATGGCAACGACCGTCTCCGACATGTTCGGCAGATAACCCGCCACCCGGTCGCCGGCCACGACGCCGTCGGCCCGCAATGCCGCCGCCAGCGCGGCGACCTCGGCGTTGAGGCCGCGCCAGCTGAGATTGCGGCGCACCATGTCCTCGCCCCAGAACACGATGGCGTCGCCGTCGTCGTCGCGCCGCAGCAGGTTCTCCGCGAAATTCACCTGCGCCTCGGGAAAGAACGCCGCGCCGGGCATGCGTTCGCCGTCGCGCAGCGACACGCCGCCCGGCCCGTTGCCGACCACGCCGGCCCGCTCCCACCACAGCCGCCAGAAGGCGCCGGGGTCCGCCACCGTCCAGCGATGCAGCGCCGCATAGTCGGGCAGGTCGCGGCCGGCCGTCGCCGCCGCGACCGTGCGAAAGGCCGTCATCTGCGCCTCGGCGATGCGCCGTGCGTCGGGCGTCCACAGGCGCTGGGACATTGCCGTGGGAGCCATCTGCGCTAATCTCCTCTTCGCACTCCGCCGACTTCTACCATAAGCTGACGCAGCAGATAGGCGTGCCGTCGCCGCGTCCCGCGCCACGCGGTGCGATTTCCGCGGCAGCGGCCGAGACTGGGATTCGATGTCCGGCAACTCGATCCAAACCGCGCGCAAGGACGCGACGGCGTACTGGCTTGCGCTGCCGGACAATGTCCGCGGCGCCGTCTGGATGATGGTCAGCGGCGTGCTGTTCACCGCGATGGGCAGCCTGGTCAAGGACCTCGGCCACCGCTACGACCCGTTCCAGGTGGCGTTCTTCCGCTGCCTGTTCGGGTTCGCCGTGCTGCTGCCGTTGATCCTGCCGCACGGCCTGCAAGCGTTTCGGACCAAGCGGCTGGGCATGCACTTCGCCCGCGCGCTGATCGGCGTCTGCGCCATGTTCTGCATGTTCTATGGCCTGGCCAATCTGCCGCTGGCCGACGTGACCGCGATCGGCTTCGGCCTGCCGCTGTTCCTGATCGTCATGGCGGTGCTGTTCCTCGGCGAGACCGTGCGCTGGCGGCGTTGGACCGCGACGGCGATCGGCTTCGTCGGCGTGATCGTCATGCTGCGGCCGGGCCAGGGCACGATCGAGGTCGCGTCGCTGGTGGTGGTGGCCGGCACCATGTTCGTCTCGGTGTCGGCGACGCTGGTCAAGATCTTGACCCGCAGCGAATCGACGCTGACCTCGCTGGCCTGGTTCGGCGTCGTCTCGACCAGCGCGATCTCGATCCCGGCCGCCCTGGTCTGGCAAGCGCCGACGCTGCTCGATTGGGGCCTGCTGATCCTGGTCGGCGCCCTCGGCGCCGCCGGACAGGCCTGCGTGGTGCGGGCCTATACCGTGGGCGAGGCCACCGCGGTGGCGCCGTTCGACTACATCAAGATGATCTATGCGGTCGCCGTCGGCATCGTGGTGTTCGGCGAATGGCCAGACGAATGGACGCTCACCGGCGGGTTGATCATCGTCGGCAGCACGCTGTATATCGCCCGGCGCGAGGCGCGGCTGTCGGAATCCCAGCGCGTCGCTTTGCCGCGCGAACAGGATAGCGGAAGCGCGCATCATCCGGGCTGAGCCCCGACGCGACGCGCGAGCAGGACTGCGCCCGACCGCCATGAACGACTTTTCCCCTCCCGCACGCACGGCCGGCCGCAAGCCCGAGGAACCGATCAACCCGGACGCGCTGCTGAAGGGTCTGTGGTACTTCGCCATGCCGTCGCGAGACCTGGCGCCGGGCCGCATCGCCGGCAAGACACTTGTCGGCGAGCCGATCGTGTTCGCCCGCCAGCCCGACGGCACGGTCTACGCCCTGCGCGACATCTGCCCGCACCGCGGCATCCCGCTGCGGCACGGCCGCATGGTCGGCGACCAGGTGGAGTGCCCCTATCACGGCTGGCAGTTCGGCGCATCGGGCGCCTGCAGCCTGATCCCGTCGCTGGTCGAGGGCCAGGCAATGGACCTGGAGAAGATCAGGGTGCGCCGCTATCCGGTCAGCGAGAGTGCCGGCTGCATCTGGGTCTATGTCGACGCGCCAGGCGTGGAGCCGGCGATCGCGCCGCCCGCGGTACCGGTTGCCGCCGACGCCCGCCCGCGGATGATCAAGCGGGTGCATTTCCCCTGCCATGTCGACCACGCCGTCATCGGCCTGATGGACCCGGCGCACGGGCCGTTCGTGCACCGGGCGTGGTGGTGGCGGTCCGGCCGCTCGATCCACGCCAAGGCGAAGGACTTCGCGCCGACCGAGCGCGGCTTCGCCATGGTCCGCCACGCGCCGTCGAAGAACTCGGCCGGCTACAAGATCCTGGGCGGCGAAATCAGCACCGAGATCAGCTTCCAGCTGCCGTCGATCCGCATCGAGCATATGAAGGCCGGCCGCCACACCGTGGTGGGGCTGACCGCCGTCACCCCGATCAACGCGCGCGAGACAGAGCTGCACCAGATCTTCTACTGGACGATCCCGTGGCTGTCGGCGCTGAAGCCGGTGCTGAGCCTGTTCGCCTCGCGCTTCCTCGACCAGGACAAGCAGGTGGTGGTGAAGCAACAGGAGGGCCTGTCGCACAACCCGGCCCTGATGCTGATCAACGACGCCGACACCCAGGCCAAGTGGTACTTCCGCCTGAAGCGCGAATGGCAGACGGCCGCCCAGGAGGGACGGCCGTTCGCCAATCCGGTCAAGCTGACCACGCTGCGCTGGCGCAGCTGAGCCGCGGCGGCTACTCCGCGGCGGCCTCGACCGCCGCGGGACGGCGCAGCATCCGCGGCAAGTTGCCGAAGGCGACGCCGAGCCCGCCGGAGAAGTGGATTTGCGCCAGCGCCGCCGCGGTCGCGATCACGCCGGCCACCAGGATGACGCCGTCGGCGGCGATGCCGAGCACGTCGTGGGTCAGCCACAGCAGGCCGCAGGCGAATAGCGCGCCGGACATGTTCAGCACGTTGTTGGCCGAGATGGTGGCGCCCTTCTCGGCGTCGCCGGCGCGGTGCTGAAGCTGGGCGTTCAGCGGCACCATGAACATGCCGCCGAACACGCCGACCAGGCCGATCAGCACGGCGGTGTCGACGAAACCGTGCTCGCACAGCGAAAGGGTCAGCAGCATCGCCGCCACCCCCGCCGACGCCGGCAGCGTGATCGCCAGGTTGATGCGCCCCGCCGACAGCCGCCCCGCGATCGCGGCGCCGATGCCGATGCCGATGCCGGCGACGGCAAGCAGCATGCCGGAACCGAGCTCGTCGAGGCCGAGCACGTCCTGGCCCAGCAGCAGCACGTCCATCATCACGAAGGCCGCCAGCGACTCGAAATAGGTGATGCCGATGACCGCGTTGCGCAGCGGCTTGTCGGCCGCGATGCGGCGCAGCCCCTGGCCGATCGAGCCGAACGGGTTGATGCTGAAGGCCGTGCGGGTGCGCGGCGCCGCCGGCGGACGGATGCGCAGGCTGACCAGGCTGCCCACGACCGCCACCGCCAGCAGGATGGCGCCGAGCAGGAACGGCCGGTCGGGGAAGGCAACCAGCAGCGCCCCGGCGCTGACGCTGCCCAAAATCACCGCGACATAGCGCGCCATCTCCAGCGTACCGTTGGCCTGGGCCAACTGGCCCATCGGCAGCATCTCAGGCAGCACGCCGAACTTGGCCGGGCTGAAGAAGGTCGACTGGGCGGCGAGCAGGAACAGCACGACCAGCATGGCGTCGACGTCGCCGGCGACCAGCGCGACGATCGCCAGGCCCATGATGGCCACCTCCGCCGCCTTGCTCGCGACCAGCACGCGGCGCTTGGCGAAGCGGTCGGAGACGTGCCCTGCGTAACCGGAGAACAGGAGATAGGGCACGATGAACACGATCCCGGTCAGCGACAGGTAGCCGCCGGAGCCGATCGCGGTGTCGGCCGCGTCGACCGCCATCAGCGAGACCAGCATCTTGAACAGATTGTCGTTGTAGGCGCCGAGAAATTGCGCCGCGACCAGCGCGCGAAAGCTGCGGTTGTGCAGCGGCGACTGAATGGCTTGCGTCGACATGACCGTCCCGAACGAGCAATGGATGTTGCCGTGAAGCTAGGGATCGGCCGCTTTGGATTGGATGCCGGCCCGGTTATCTCTTTTTAGGCCGATTAAAACCGCCTAACGGGACGCCGGGCTCAGGCGGCGGGCCATCGATGGCCGCGGAACTGCTCGCGCAGTTTCAGCTTGTTGATCTTGCCGGTGGCGGCCAGCGGAATCGTCTCGACCAGCACCGTGTCGTCGGGCAGCCACCATCTGGCGACCTTGTCGGCAAGGAACGCGCGCATCTCCGCGCCGTTCGGCGTGCGGCCGGCCTTGGGCTGGATCACCAGCAGCGGCCGCTCGTCCCAGGTCGGGTGCGGCAGGCCGATCACCGCGGCGAGCGCCACGTCGGGGTGGCCCATCGCGGCGTTCTCCAGTTCCACCGACGAAATCCACTCGCCGCCGGACTTGATCACGTCCTTGGCCCGGTCGGTGACCTGCATGTAGCCGAACCCGTCGATGGTGGCGATGTCGCCGGTGTCGAACCAGCCGCCGGCGTCCAGCGCCGACCGCTCGTGGCGGTAGTAGCGCTCCACCGTCCATGGGCCGCGCACCATCAGCCTGCCCGCGCTGCGGCCGTCGTGCGGCAGCGACGCGCCGTTGTCGTCGGCGATCCGCATCTCCACGCCGTAGAGCGGCCGGCCCTGCTTGGCGGCGATCGCCAGCCGCTCGCCGGCCGGCAGCGCCAGCACCTGCACCGTCGGCCGGTTGACGGTGCCGATCGGGCTCAGCTCGGTCATGCCCCAGGCGTGCAGCACGTCGACGCCGTAGCTGTCGGCGAAGGTCCGGATCATCGCCGCCGGCACCGCCGACCCGCCGATCACGACTTCCTTCATGCTGTCCAGCCGTCCGCCGGTCGCCTCCAGGTGCTGCAGCAGCAGGGTCCAGATCGTCGGCACTGCCGCCGAGAAGGTGACGCGCTCGGCCTCGATCAGGCTGTGGATGCTGGCGCCGTCCAGCCGTGGGCCGGGCAGCACCAGCTTGGCGCCGACCATCGGCGCGGCATAGACCAGCCCCCAGCTGTTGGCGTGGAACATCGGCACCACCATCAGCACGGTCGACATCGCCGACAGCGCGAAGGCGTCGGCGGAGTTGCAGGCATAGGCCATCAGCAGGTTGGACCGGTGAGTGTAGGCCACGCCCTTCGGATTGCCGGTGGTGCCGGAGGTGTAGCACAGCGAGGACGGCGTCTCCTCCGGCAGCTCCGGCCAGTCGAACGCCGGCGCCGCTTCCGCCAGCAGGGTCTCGTAGCAATGGACGTTGCCAAGCCCGGTCGCCGGCATGTGCGCGGCGTCGGTCATCACCACCACCGCCTCCAGCGCCGGCAGGCGGTCGGCCACCGCCTCCAGCACCGGCAGCAGGGTATGGTCGATCAGGACGACCCGGTCGCCGGCGTGGTCGAGGATGAAGGCGATCTGGTCGGCGAACAGGCGCGGGTTGACCGTGTGGCAGACCGCGCCCTGGCCGGCGATGGCGTACCACGCTTCCAGATGGCGATAGCCGTTCCACGCCAGCGTGGCGACGCGGTCGCCGGGCCCGACGCCGAGCCGGCGCAACGCATTGGCCAGCCGCTTCGTCCGGCCCAGCGTCTCGCGGTAGGTGGTGCGGTGGATGCCGCCCTCGACCGCGGCGGAGACGATCTCGCGGTCGCCGTGCACGCGGGCCGCATGTTCGAGGATATAGGCGAGGTTCTGCGGGCGAGGCTGCACGGCGGTGCGCTCCCAGGCGGTTGCGCACCGATATCAGCGCAGCGGCGGGGCGCCGGCAAGCGTCGGCTCGCCGGCGCCTGTGCGCGCTGTCACGCCGCCATGGCTGACAAATCCGGGAAATACCGCGCGCGCATGCGCTCGGCATGCGCAACGAGGTTGCGGTGGCCGAGCACCCGCTGGCGCAACGGGCTGTCGAACAGCGGGACCGCCAGGTTGGCGACGAAGGCATAGAGCGCGGCATCGGTCAGGCCCGGCCGCTCGCCGAACAGGAACGGCGTGTCGCCCAGCATGCCGGCCGCGGCATCGATGCATTCCATACCGAACGCATAGACCTGGGCCTTCTCGTGCCGTCCGATGCCCTGCTGGTACAGCCTTGCGATCACGTCGGCGCGCAGGCCGTCGGCGACCGCGGCGCGCACCGCCTCCGGCAGGCTGCCGAAGAACAGCGGCTGCGCGCTGGCCCAGCCCGCCTCGTCGACCCAGCGGGAATAGACCATCGCAAAATAGAGATCCTGCTCCAGCATCGAGCGGCAGGCCTGGGCGGCGGCCCGTGCGGCCGCATCGAGATGCGCCTCCAGGTCGATCCCGGCGCGCCGCTGCAGGTGGTCGACGATCACGCGCGAATCGCCGATCTTGCGCCCGTCGTCGATGAGGTAGGGCACCTGGTGCCGCGGCGCGGAGTCGAAGTCGGTCACCAGCTCGACCCGGTAGTCCAGGTCGAGCATGCGCAGCACGCATTCGGTCTTCATGCAGAACGGTCCGAGATTGGGGATCATCGGCGGGTTGGGAAACTGGCATAGAATCAACATGGCATCCGCTCCCATCGTGAGGCGCCGGCGAGACTGCCGCGGCGCAGCGATGGAGGGACCCTAGCGGGGGCCTCCTGACAGCCCTTTGTCAGGAGGCTGGCGGGAACGCCAGCACCAGGCGGTTGATGCCGTGGAAACCGTCGTAGATGTGCTGGAACTGGCGCAGGAACTCCGGCCAGCCGAGCCCGGCGTGGCGTTCGCCGACCAGTTCGAAGATGGCGCCCACGGTGCGCCGGCCGTCGATGCCGGCCATGATCGCCGGGCCCAGTGGCGGCACCGTCAGCCTGATCTTCAGTCCGGCGTGGGTGGCGCTGATGGTCGCGCCGGGCCGCAGCTTGCGCGCCTCGGCCGGGCCGTCGAGCCCGCGCAGCACGGGCACCGCGTCCGCCGCCGGCGCAGGCGCCGTCACCGGGTTGTCGACGCGAACCAGATAGAAGATGTGCTTCTTCTGGCACCCCAGCAGCAACTCGCAGAACGTCGCCCGCTCGAACGGCCGCAGCCGGCCGACGCGACGGCGCAGATCGGCGTCGCGCAGCCACTGCAGCGGGTCGTACAGCACCGGCTCGAGGAAGCCGGTGACCCGCATCCGGGCGGACTGGGCCAGCGCCAGCACCTCGGGCACCCGATAGGCGCGGTCGCGGCTGTGCAGGAACAGATCGAACACGCCGGCGTCGCCGCCGCGCTTGTGGTCCACGATCTGGCCGTTGCGCACCAGCCAGTTGCTCGGCGGCAGCGCGTCGGCCAGCGCCTTGGCCAGCGCCACCCGTTGTGCGCTGGGTGTCGTCTCAGCCGGCGCGATCATGCGCAGCATGTCCTGCACATCGTAGATGCCGACGCGGCCGAGCTCGCCGTAAAGCATCATGCCGATGCCGCCGTCGGGCGCCAGCGCGTCGACCAGGACGCGCAGGCCCTCGGCCGGCGCCTCCAGGTGGTGCAGGACACCGCAGCAGTCGATGTAATCGAAGGTACCCAGCCCGAGCGTGGCGACATCGAGCAGCGAGCCGGTGTGAAAGCGGACATTGTCGAGGCCGCGCGCGGCGACCCGGGCCTCGGCGACCGCGCGGCTGGCCGCCGACATGTCGAGATAGACCACCTCGCCCGGCACGCCCGCGTCCGCCATCTGCTGGGCCAGCATGACGACGGCGTCGCCGGTGCCGCCGCCGGCGATCAGCACGCGGAACGGCTGGCGCAGGTCGCGCCGGCCGCCGAACACATAATGGTTGATCTCGGCCAGGTTGCTCGGAAAGGCCGGGTCGATCTTCTCCGGCTCCGCCGCCGGATCGCGCTCCGGATAGGGGAAGTCCTCATACTGGGCGGCAACCAGGGCGTCGCGCCGGCCGGCGTCGCCCTGGCCGGGATCGGGCCACAGCGGCAATTCGAAGTCGCGGGCTTGCGCGGTCAGCCGGATCGGGTCGTCGCCGCCGAGCAACAGCTCGGCAAAGCGGCAGCGCGTCTCCGGCGCCAGCGCCGCGACCGCGGCCTGCAGGTCCGGGTCGTCGAAGTCGGGCGGCGTGTAGGCCTCGTCGGGATCGAGCCCGGTGATGGCGAAGCCGTCGCGGCGCAGCCGCTCGCTCAAGCCGGACAGGGTCCAGCTCGACTCCGGCGGGCCGAGGAAGGTGGCGGCGAGTGCGGCATCGCTGGTGAAATGCTCTTCGGCCACGCTGCGCCGGCGCAGCCGGTTGGTCGGCGGCAGCTCGCCGAGCAGACGCTTGAGCAGGTCCAGCCGGACCTTGGCCGGCGTGTCGGCCCGCGGCGCGATCATGTCCATCATCGCGCGCACGTCGGTGACGCCGCGCCGCGCCAGCTCGCCGTTGGCGGTGATATCGAGCGTGCCGTCGCGGCCGACGCTCACCGCCAGGCCGTCGCGTTCCAGGCCGTTCAGGATGCGGCCGCTCAGGCCGCGCAGGGCGCTCATGAGCGCCGGCCCCGCCGTGCCAGCCACCCCTCGGCCGGCCGGATCGCGCCCGCCTTCTCGCCCGCCCAGGTCAGCACCGGCGGACCGGCGGCCGCGCGCAGATGCGCGCGCACCGCCCGGCCCGGCTCGCCATAGCGCAGCACCAGCGCGGCGATCGCCACCTGCGCGGCGCGGTCGCCGCCGTCGGCGATCTTGACCGCGATGCCGAGGCCCTCCTCGCGCAGACTGGCCACGTGGACGCCCTCCGCCCCGTTCTTGACCAGCAGCCGTCCCTCGCCCAGCCGGAGTGCCTCGGTGACGAAACCGCCGGGCCCGTCCACCATTTCGGGCGCGCTCGCCTGTGCCTGCCAGATCCGGTCGATCGCCGCCTGCCTGGCCTCGGACAGGTCGACCGGATCGGCGAGGCGCGCCATTGCCAGCGCCAGATTGCCGAGCGGCAGCGCCCAGATCGGCAGGCTGCAGCCGTCGATGGCGCGCGCAGCCCCGAACAGGTCGAGCCCGGTCATCTGTTCCAGCGTACCGACCACGCGCTGCTGCACCGGGTGCTCGATGCGGTGATAGCCCTGCCACGCCGCGCCGAGGTGGCGTGCGACCAGGATCATCCCGGCATGCTTGCCGGAGCAGCCGTTGTGCGCCCGCCCCGGCTCTTCGTCGCCGTGCGCCAGCCGCCGTACCTCGTCGCGGTCGCTGGGCGTGCGCGCACCGCAGGCCAGTGCCGCGGCGTCGAGGCCGACCCGGCCGAGCATGGCGGCGACGGTGCGCACGTGCCCGGCCGACCCGCAGTGCGAAGCGCAGGCTATGGCGATCTCGCGCGCGTCGAGATCGAACGCGTCGGCCGCGCCGCTTTCCAGCAGCGGCAGCGCCTGCATCGGCTTGATGGCCGAGCGGGGAAATACCGGCTGCTGGATGTCGCCCCAGGCGCCGACCACGTGCCCGTCGGCGGCGACCACCGCCGCGGCACCGAAGTGGCGGCTTTCGACGACGCCGCCGCGGAGCACTTCGACGATCGGCGCAACGCCGGTCGGCGCCGCAGCGTGGGCAAGGGCCATGGCAACCCGCTGTCAACTCGGAGGATCGAGGACCTTGCTATGGCCCGACACGCGGTGCAAGTCTAGCGCCGATGCGGGGCTACTTCGGAATTGGCGCCGAGGGCATCAGCAAGGCGATGAACGCGGGCGCTCTGATGCGCACCACCCACGCCTTCGGCGGCAGCTTCTTCTTCACCGTCGGCGCGGCCTATGTGCGCCAGCACGGCAGCAGGAGCGACACGTCGAAGGGCGCCGGTAGCCTGCCGGTGTTCGACTTTCCCGATGTCGCGGCGTTGCGGCTGCCGCGCGAATGCGCGCTGGTCGGGGTCGAGCTGTGCGACCGTGCCGTCGACCTGCCGTCCTTTCGCCATCCGCACGCGGCGGCCTATGTGCTGGGGCCGGAGCGCGGCGCGCTGTCGGCCGAGCTGGCCGGCCTGTGCGATCATCTGGTCCGGATACCGACCCGCTTCTGCGTCAACGTCGGCCTGGCCGGCGCCATCGTCATGTACGACAGGCTGTTGTCGCAGGGGCGGTTCGCGCCGCGTCCCGTCCGCAGCGGCGGGCCGACCGAAGCGCTGCCGACGGCGGAGTTCGGCGACCCGATCTGGGTGCGTCGCAGACGGCGCCGCCCGCAACGGCCGAAACCCGACTAGCGGGGAACGCGCCAGCCGGAGGTCATGCCGGCTCGTCGTCCGACCCGTCGCCGGTGCGCGGGATCGTCACCGTCAGGCATAGGCAGACCCGGTCCGGCCCGCTGCGCGGTGTGTGGATCGCCTCCCGGGCAAAGACCAGGAAATCGCCGCGCGCGAACTCGCCGAACTCGTCGGTGTAGCACCCGTCGATCACCAGGCCGAGTTGCTCGCCGACGTGATTGTGGGTCGGCGTGCCGGCATTCGGCTGGATTCGCGTCACCACCGCGATCCCGCCGGCGGCATCGATGTCGAGGCTGACGGAATCGACCCCCGGTCCGTTCGGCTGCCACGCCAAGGCGCCGATGTCGGGCCCGAGCACGGCGCGCAGCGGCAACGGCAGATCGAAACCGTCGATCGGCGCAACGGCGCCGCCCGCCACATAAAGGTCGTCGCCCTCGTCGTCGAGGGCGGCCATGACGCGGTCATGTACGGCGTCGTCGACTTCGGCCGGCGTGATGCGGTCCAACATCGAGCCGCCTATCGCTTCGAGATCGGCCACGTGCTCGCGGCACCGCGTGCACATGGTCAAGTGGGTCGCGACGACCAGTTCCGCGGCCGGCGACAATGCACCGCAGACATATTCCAAGAGCAGGTCGTCGAAGGGATGGTTCTTCATCGAGCCTCGTCAGGTTCTTCGATTGCCCGGCGCAGCCGCGCCAACGCGAGCCTGAGCCGAGACTTCACGGTACCGAGCGGCAGTCCGAGCTCGTCCGCCAAGGCGCTGTGCGACTTGTCGTCGAAATAGGAACGCTTCAGCAGGTCGCGCTGTTCCACGGGCAGCTCCTCGATCAGCGCGGTCAGCCGCTCGAGCCGCTCGGTCCGGGCCAGGCGGTCGTCGGCAGCCGGTTGCTCAGCAGGGTGGAACGCGGGGTCGCGCGGATCGAGCTGGGCGCGCTTCGACGACCGCAGCAGATCGATCCGCCGGTTCCGCGCGATCGCGAACACCCAGGCGCTGAGCACGGCGCGGTCGGGATCGTACAAGGCCGCGCGCCGCCAGATGGTCAGCATGACGTCCTGCACCAGCTCGTCGGCGTCGATCCTGCCGCCAAGCTGTGCCGCATAGGCCTTCACCCGTGGCGCATAGTAGTCGAAGACGCGCTTGAACGCCTGCCTGTCCCTGTCGACCGCAATCGCCCGCATCTCTCGCGCCCAGGCGCATTGCGATGTCGGGGAGGTCTCGGACGGCTGCCTAACTATGGCCAAATTCGCTTCGCTAGAATTCGTGCGACAAAACTCTATCGCGGAATCGCCGAGCGAGACAAGTCGACCAATGCACGCATCGCGTGTAGATTGCAGAGTTCGCCGAGACGGAACGCACGACATGACACTGATATTACGTTGCGATGTTCGAGTTGGATGATGCGCTTTAGAAAAATTCTCAAATCGACCGAATTGCCCTTGCCTGCGGCGGCACGATAATGTCGCCCGCGCATCCGACTTGCCGGCCCCAGGCGGCGCTCAACACGGAGAAACCCGTCACATGCCACGTCCGACCCTGACTGCCCTGCTTCTCGCGACCGCAGGCGCCGCCGCGTCGCCTGCCGCCGGGCAGGAGTATATCGAGACGTTCACGGATTGGACCGCCTACCACTACGAGGATCAGGACGGCCAGGGCAACACCGGCCAGACCTGTTTCATGGTCAGCGAGGCCAAGAGCCACAGCGGCCCCGGCGACGAGCCGTCGCACATCTACGTTACCCACCGGCCGTGGCGGAACGAGGTCGGCATCGTCAGCGTCGACTTCGGCTTCGAGCCCAGCGAGTCCGGCACCATCATGGCCAACATCGGCGGCGGCCAGTTCGAGCTGAAGACCTGGGGCACCGACCTGGCCTGGCCCTATGAGGGCAAGGATCGCGAGATGGTCAACGCGATGATCCGCGGGATCGAGCTGGTGGTGACCGCGACCGCATCCGGCGGCGGCGCCACCCGCGACACCTTCTCGTTGCGCGGCTTCAGCGCCGCCTATGCCGAGATCGGGCGCTCCTGCGGCGTGAACTGAGACGCCGGCTCAGCGCCCCTCGCGCAGGAAGAACATCAGGTCGAGCGGCGGCGGGCTGACCGCCGTGCCGCTGAGGCAGGCGTGGACCTGGCCGCGATGGTGGGTCTGGTGGTTGAACAGGTGCGCCAGGATCTCGTGCAGGCGCGAGCGGTTCTCGACCATCGTCGTCGACCGATAGACGATGTCGCGGTTGAGATCGTGCGCGTCGAGCGCGTCGATCCGCGCGATCAGGCCGGCATCCTCCTGCTCGCGCGCCGTGCGCAGGTCGGCGAAATCGGCATACAGGATCGTATCGAGCGCCTTGATGCCGGGGTCGGCCCCTTCGATGCGCGCCGCCCAGATCCGGTCGCCGACCAGGACGTGGTTCAGCGTGTTCAGGATCGAGCCGAAGAAGGTGACCCGCGGCGCCGCCAGCTCGGCCGCGGGCAGCTCGGCACAGGCGGCATAGAGGCGCCGGTTGGCCCATGCATTGTAGCGCGCGAAGCTGTGGAAATGGGCGAGCGGGTCCATACCGGTTCCTCCGTCGATCCTGCCCCGCCACGATAGGCCACCGGGACCGCCATTGTCGCGGACGCACGTCGGCGGCGCCCTGCGGCGTCGTACCGCGGCGGACCGGCGGCCCGGTCGCGCCGCGGGCCGCTAATGTCCCTTCCCGTCCGCAATCCCCTGCCGCGAAAGGGCACGCCATGCACAAGGACTGGACCGCGCTGACCGCCACATTGTCGGAAGAGATGGCCAAGGTCCGACAGGGCATCCCGGAGACGACGAAGGCCTTTTCCGCGCTGGCCGCCGCCGCCACCGCCGAAGGCGCGCTCGATGCCAAGACCAAGGAGCTGGTCGCGCTCGCCATCGCCATCGCCGTGCGCTGCGACGGCTGCATCGGATTTCACGCCAAGGCGGCCTGCCGGCACAAGGCCAGCCGCGCCGAGGTGATGGAGACCATCGGCATGGCGATCTACATGGGCGGCGGGCCGTCCTTCATCTATGGCGCGCAGGCGCTGGAGGCGTTCGACCAGTTCGCCGGCGCCGCCTGACCGCACCGGGATCGCCCCGGCAACGCCGGCGACAAGACCTGTTCCAAAACGATTCGGTTGCCGATAAGTTGGCCGCTTGGCCGGCTCGGCCGCCTGGGTCTTGGGGGAGAAGGCACGGCATGAAGGGCAATGGGTCCGGCGTGCGGCCGAAGATGGTCGTCGACGGAGCGACGAAGTATTACGACACCGCGTCGGGCCCGCTGCATGCGCTCGACGACTTCAGCATTCAGGTGCGCGACGGCGAGTTCGTCTGCGTGGTCGGCCCCAGCGGTTGCGGCAAGACCACGCTGCTGTGGTCGATGGCCGGATTGCACAGCCTGACCGCGGGCAGCGTCCTGCTGGACGGCGAGAGGATCAGCGGGCCGCATCCGCAGATCGGCATGGTGTTCCAGGAGGCCAACCTGCTGCCCTGGCGCAACCTGCTGCGCAACATCCAGCTGCCGTTCGAGATCAAGCACAAGCGGCCGGACGACGCGCGAATCGCCCACCTGCTGGAACGGGTCGGCCTGGGCGGGTTCGAACGCAAGTTCCCGCGCGAGCTGTCCGGCGGCATGCAGCAGCGCGCCTCGATCGTCCGGGCGCTGTCCTTCGACCCGTCGGTGCTGATGATGGACGAGCCGTTCGGCGCGCTCGACGCCTTCACCCGCGACGAGATGAACATGATGGTCGAGCAGATCTGGCTCGAAACGCGCAAGACCATCGTCTTCATCACCCACAACATCGCCGAGGCGGTGTTCCTGTCCGACCGCATCTTCGTGATGTCGGCGCGCCCGGGACGGCTGGCCCGCACCTTCGAGGTGACCTATCCGCGCCCGCGGCCGCTGGAGATCATGGGCGAACGCGACTTTTTCGACATGGTGAACGAGATCAAGACCTACATCCAGCACGGGACCGCCGCGCCGGCGCCGCGCCCCGCCGAACAGGGTGCCGCCCGCCATGGCTGACGCGCATCTGAAGGACGAAATCCCGGAATTCGGCAAGCAGGGCGACTCGGTCGACCAGAGCGTCGGCGTCACCAACTGGTCGGCGCTGACCAGCGGCGCCGGCAAGCGCACCACGTTCGAGATCATGGCGATCATCCTGGTCGCGGTCCTGATCGTCGGCGGCGCGGAGCTGCTGATCACCGTCTTCGAGGTCGAGCAGTACGTCCTGCCGCGGCCGAGCGAAATCGTCACGGCCCTGGTTTCCGACTTCGGCCTGATCTGGCCGCATCTGCTCGACACGCTGTTCGAGCTGTTCAGCGGCTATGCGATCGGCGCGACGGTCGGCATCGTGCTGGCGGCGGTGATCACCCAGTTCCCGTTCGCGGAAAAGATCATCGCGCCCTACATCCTGCTGCTGATCACCACGCCGATGCTGGCGCTGGTGCCGCTGCTGATGTTCAACATGGGTTTCGGCTACGGTCCGCGGATCACCGTGGTCGCGCTGGCGTCCGGGCCGATGGTGATGATCAATTCGGCCACCGGTTTCCGCCGGGTCGACCTGGCGAAGATCGCGCTGGCGCGCTCGTTCGGTGCGTCGACCCTGCAGATCTTCCTCAAGATCCGCATCCCGATGGCGATGCCGATGATCATCGTCGGCCTGATGATCGGCGCGATCTTCGGCTTGCTGACCGCTGTCGGCGCCGAAATGGTCGGCGGCGGCTTCGGGCTGGGCAACCGGCTGCAGGTGTTCGCGGCCAACATCCAGATGCCGCAGTTCTTCGCGGTGGTGCTGATCCTCGCGACCCTGGGAATCCTGATCTACGTTGGCTTTTTCTTGATGGGCAAGAAGTGGGCCAACTGGCAGGCGTGAGCGGGATCCGCCCGCGCCGAACCGGCCCCGGCAAACGCGGCCGTTGCATGACGAAGGGAGGAGATCGATGAGAGGGATTGACCGACCCGGCAGTTTCGGCTCGGTGAGCCGGCGCAATTTCCTGCAGGTCACCGCCACCGGCGCCGTCAGCCTGACCGCGCTCGGCGGGATGGCCGGGACAGCGCGTGCCCAGCGTGGCCCGTTCACCTGGATTTCTCCGCGCGGCACCGTCGAGGTGCTCGACGACTATCCCTATTGGGTCGCCCGCGAGATGGGCTACTTCGGCGACATCGAGACGGCGCTCGAGCCCGGACCGTCCGACGGCACCGCCACGGTGAAGTTCGTCGATCAGGGCCAGGCCGACATGGGCTATCCCTCGCCCGGCGTGTTCTCGTTCGCGATCGAGAACGGCCTCGACCTGGTCTCGGTCTTCAACATGGGTGCGGTCGACGTGTTCGACTATGCCTTCCGGCCGGGCGAGGGCCTGACCGATCTGAAGCAGCTCGAGGGCAAGACCGTTCTGCTGGGAAGCGCCGCCTGGCAGGCGATCTCCGATCCGATCCTCGCCGCCGTCGGCGTCGACGTCAGCAAGGTCAATCACGTCGAGGCCGGCTGGCCGGCATGGGGCACGCTGCTGGCCCGCGGCGAGGGCGATGCCGCCCTGTCCTGGGAGGGCCTGCGCGCCGACTGGCAGGGCAAGGGCCTGCAGTTCGAGTACTGGCTCGGCCTGGAATCGTCGCCGTTCCCGGCGAACTCGTTCGTCGTCCGCCGGTCGGACATGGAGGATGCGGCGAGCCGGCAGCTGATCGAGGACTATCTGCGCGGCTGGGCCATGGGCCTCGAGTTCGGCCACCAGAACCCGGCAGCCGCGACCGAGATCGTGTTCAACCAGTTCCCGATCGTGAAGAGCAGCCTGGGCCCGCGCTTCGGCACCGAGTCGATGATGCAGCTCGCCAACGTCTTCCGCGGCAAGTGGGAGGAGCGCGAGGGCTGGGGCTGGCACGATCCCGCCCGCTGGTCGAAGTTCTTCGAGACGACCAAGGCGCTGGGCCAGACCACGGTCGACATCGACCTCGATGCGGTCATCGACAACAGCCTGATCGCCGGCGCCAATACCTTCGACCGCGACAAGGTGGCGGCGGACGCCGCCGGCTATCAGCTGTCCGAGGAGATGGCCGAGGTCGATCTGGAGTTGATCCGCGCCCAGTTCTTCGCCAACGCGGTGAACATCTGACGGCCGATCAGGCCATCGCTCGGCGGCGGCGCGCACGCGCCGCCGCGTCCTCGCTTCGGACCCGTCGACCCCGGCGCCCGGACCGGGGCGTTCGAAGTGTCGGCACATTGCCGGAACGACGCTCCCGGACCGGGCCCGGGGGCTGACGGGCATAAGTCATCGAAGGGGAGGAGGACATCATGGCCGACAGGGTCAAGGTTCTGGTGGTCGGCGTCGGCAATATGGGCCTGAGCCACGCCAAGGCCTATGCGCAGAACGAGGGCTTCGAGCTGGTCGGCCTGATGAGCCGGTCGATCCGCGGCCGCAACGACCTGCCGGCCGCGTTCGCCGACATCCCTCGCTTCGAGAACTTCGACGAGGCGATGGCGGCGACCCGGCCCGACGCCGTTTCGATCAACACCTACCCGAACACCCACGCCGACTATGCGATTCGCGCCATGGACGCCGGCGCCCACGTGTTCATGGAAAAGCCGATCGCCACCAACAACGCCGATGCGGCGGCCGTGGTCGCCAAGGCGAAGGAAACGAACCGCAAGCTGGTGCTGGGCTACATCCTGCGGGTGCATCCGTCCTGGGCCAAGATGGTCGAGGTCGGCAAGACCCTGGGCAAGCCGCTGGTCATGCGCATGAACCTGAACCAGCAGTCCAGCGGCCCGGCCTGGAACTGGCACAAGAGCCTGATGGAATCGCTGACGCCGATCGTCGACTGCGGGGTGCACTATGTCGACGTGATGTACCAGCTCACCGGCGCGCAGCCGGTCCGCGTCCACGGCATCGGCGCCAAGCTCAGCGCCGAGACCAAGGTGCAGAACTACGGCCACCTCCACGTCACGTTCGACGACGGCTCGGTCGGCTGGTACGAGGCCGGCTGGGGCCCGATGATGAGGCGAGATCGCCTATTTCGTGAAAGGATGTGGTCGGCCCCAAGGGTGCCGTGTCCATCGTCGTCGCCCAGGAGGGCCAGCAGGACGCAAAAACCGACGCCATCTCGGATTCGGCCGACATCGACCAGCATCCAAGACCAACGCTGCGGGTCCATCATGCCGAGATCGACGCGAACAACCATTTCCGCAAGCCCGACACCATCATCAACATGGCCGACGAGCCCGACCACCAGGAACTGTGCAATCGCGAGCAGGCCTATTTCCTGAGGGCGATCACCGAGGATCTCGACCTCGGCGAATCGATGGCGGCGGCGGTCGACAGCCTGAAGATCGTGCTGGCGGCCCAGGAGAGCATCGATACGCAGCGCGCGGTCGATCTGAGCTGAGCGGCGGTCAGCCGCGGAGCCGAGACGCCGCCGTCGGCCAACAGCGCCGTGCCGGTGGTGAAGGCGGAATCGTCGCTGGCGAGGTAGAGCGCGGAGCGGGCGATCTCCTCGGGCGTCGCCAGGCGCCCGAGTGCGTGCAGGCCGGCGACATGGGCCCGCGCCTCGGGCGTGTCGGCGACCTGCCGCCCCATCGGCGTGTCGGTGCCGCCGGGCAGCAGCGCGTTGACGCGAATGCCGTCCCGACCCAGTTCCGCCGCCAGCACCTGGACCAGGCCGATCAGCCCGGCCTTGCTCGCGGCATAGGCCGCCATGCCGGGAAGGCCGACGGTGCTGCCGACGAAGGTCGAAGTGAAGATCAGCGCGCCGCCGCCCCGCGCCCGCAGCGCCGGTACCTGGTGCCGGGCGGCGAAGAAGGCGCCGGTCAGGTTGACGGCGATCGTCCGCTGCCATTCGTCCGGCGTCAGTTCGGCGATCGGCCGCAGCGCGCCCAGCGTGCCGGCGTTGTTGAAGGCGACGTCGAGACCGCCGAAGGCCCGGACCGCCGTGTCGACCAGATCGCGGGCGACGGCGGCGTCGGCGATGTCGCCGGCGAAGGCGACCGCCTGGCCGCCCGAACGGCCGATCGCCGCTACGATCCCGTCCAGCCTGTCCGCGTCACGGCCCGCCGCCACCACGCGCGCGCCCTCGTGCGCGAACAGCTGGGCCGCGGCGGCGCCGATGCCGGCGCTCGCACCGGTCACGATCGCCACACGTCCGGCAAGCCTGCCCATGTTTCCCTCCGTCGCCATGAAGCGAAGGCAGGCTGACCGCACCGCGGGGCCGCGGCATCCCGCTTCTTGGCGGGCAATCGGCGGATTGCCGAGCAAGGAGCGGAATGCGGCGCGTGGACGGCATCGGCTAGACCCGTCGCCATGGCATCGATGCCGCAAACGGGAGTAAGCAGAATGCACAGCCGGGCAGCGACCGAGACCATGGAGCGCACCGCCTTCGCCGACGATCCGAGCCGCTGGGCGGCCGTCAGCAGCCGCGACGCCCGGGCGGACGGCGCGTTCGTCTATTCGGTCCGGACGACCGGCGTCTACTGCCGGCCGTCCTGCGCCTCGCGGCCGGCGCGGCGTGAGAATGTCGCCTTCCACGACGATTGCGCCGCGGCGGAACGCGCCGGCTTCCGGCCCTGCAAGCGCTGCCGGCCGAACGAGGCGCCGCGTGCCGCGCGCGACGCCGCGGCGGTGGCCCGCGCCTGCCGGCTGATCGAGGCGTCGGAAGAGCTGCCGAACCTGGCCGAGATGGCGGCGGCGGCGGGCATGAGCCGGTTCCACTTCCACCGCATCTTCAAGGCCGTCACCGGTCTGACCCCGAAGGCCTATGCCGCCGCCCACCGCGGCGGCCTGCTGCGCGAAGAACTCGGCCGCGGCGCGACGGTGACCGAGGCGATCTACGGCGCCAAGTTCAACGCGAGCAGCCGGTTCTATGCCCAGGCGGATGCCCTGCTCGGCATGCCGCCCAGCGCCTACCGCAAGGGCGGAACCGACGCCCGGATCCGCTTTGCCGTCGGCCAGTGTTCGCTCGGCCAGATCCTGGTCGCGGCCAGCGACCGGGGCGTCTGCGCGATCCTGATGGGCGACGACGCCGACACCCTGGTCCGCGACCTGCAGGACCGGTTCCCCAAGGCGACGCTGATCGGCGGCGACGCGGCATTCGAGCAGGTGGTTGCGCAGGTCGTCGGCCTGGTCGAGGCGCCGCGGCTCGGCCTCGACCTGCCGCTCGACGTGCGCGGCACCGCGTTCCAGCAGCGGGTGTGGCGGGCCCTCGGCGAGATCGAGCCCGGCACGACCGCCAGCTATGCCGAGGTGGCCGCGCGCATCGGCGCACCGAAGGCGGTGCGCGCCGTCGCACAGGCATGCGCGGCGAACGCCATCGCCGTCGCCATACCCTGCCATCGCGTGGTGCGCACCGACGGCGCGCTGTCGGGCTATCGCTGGGGCATCGAGCGCAAGCGTGCCCTGCTCGACCGCGAGTCGGCGGCCGGCTGAGGGCGCCGCACCTACGACGCCATCGCCACGCCGCCGCGGCCGGTGCCGGAGAGCTGGCGGATGCGCTCGCGCACCGCAGCGAAGCGGTCGGCTGCCGCCTGGGCGTGCACGGGATCGGTCAGCATCAGCGCGCGGTCGCCGAGCCCGGCCCAGTCGGCCGCGCTCATCTCCCGTTCGGCGGCGCTGAACAGCACCGTCTCCTCCATCCGCATGTGGCGGCGATAGGTCATCAGCCAGCGCCGCGCGTCGGACAGGATGCGGTCGCGCGGGTC